>JAISAX010000771.1 GCA_031266495.1 Opitutaceae bacterium | reverse complement strand
CCGCCGCTTCGCATCCCGCCCGCTACCGGTAGTCCGCCACCCGCTACAACATGAACCTCGCTCCCGTTGACTGGCTCATTGTCGCCGCCGCCCTGCTTGCGCTCGCGGGCATTGCGGTGTGGACGCGCAGGTACACCCGCAGTGTTTCCGGTTTTCTGGCCGGCAACCGCGGCGCCGGACGGTATTTGCTGACGCTTTCCGAAGGCATGACCGCCTTCGGTGTGGCCAGCCTCATCGCCAACTTCGAGAAATTTTACCAGGCCGGTTTCGCCGCCTTCTGGTGGGGCATGATGCTCGCCCCGGTCGGCATGATCGTGGCCATGAGCGGATGGGTGGCCTACCGTTACCGCGAGACGCGCGCGCTCACCATGGCGCAGTTTTTCGAGATGCGTTACTCGAAAAACTTCCGGGTTTTTTCCGGCATCATGTGCCAGGTGTCGGGGATTCTCAACTACGGCGTGTTTCCGGGGATCGTCGCCAACTTCTTCATCTATTTCTGCGGGCTGCCGGAGACCGTGGCCATCGCCGGCTTTCAGTGCCGCACCCTCATGCTCGTCATGGCGGTGTTTCTCGGCCTCGCGCTGGCGCTGGTTTTTTTCGGAGGAATGATCGCCGTGATGGTCACCGATTTTTTCCAGGCGCAGTTCGTCAACATCGTCTTCTTCATCCTGATGATCGCGATTTTCCGGCGTATCGGCTGGGGAGATACGGTCGAGGCGCTCTCCGCCGCCGCCCCCGGCGAATCCATGCTCGATCCCTTCGACCAGCAAAAAATCGGCGACTTCAATTTCTGGTTTTTCGCCATCTTCGCCTTCAAACTGTTTTACAACTGCCTCGGCTGGCAAGGCTCGCAGGGCTACAACGCCGCCGCCCGCACCCCCCACGAGGCCAAGATGGCCCGCGTGCTCGCCGAATGGCGCAACGGCGTCACCTACCTCATGCTCATGATCCTGCCCATCGGCGCCTGGGTTGTCATGCACCACGCCGGTTTCGCCGGTATCCAGACAACGGTTACCACGACTGTCGGCGCGATTGGAGAACCGCAGATTGCCAGGCAGATGACCGTGCCCGTCACCCTCGTCGCGCTCCTGCCCGCGGGCATTGTCGGGCTGCTGGCCGCGTCCATGGCCATGGCCGCCATCTCCACCGACGACTCCTGCCTGCACTCCTGGGGCGCCATTTTCGTGCAGGACGTCATCCTGCCCTTTCGCAAGAACAAGCCGCCGCTCTCGCCCCGGGCGCACATCCGCCTCCTGCGTCTCTCCATCGTGTTTGTCGCCGTCTTCGCCTTCTGCTGGAGCGCCTGGTTTCCGCTGCGCGACTACCTGTTCATGTATTTCCTGCTGACGGGCACGATCTACCTCGGCGGTTCCGGCGCCGCGATTGTCGGAGGGTTTTATTGGAGGCGCGGCGCCACCGCCGGAGCCTGGACCGCGATGATCGCCGGTTGCGCGGTCGCTGTCATCGGGATCTCGTTACAAGCCGCCTGGCCGCGCATTCCCGCCCTCGTCGCCCTCGCGCCGAAGTTTCCGGTCAACGGCGCCTGGCTGGCCATGATCGCCTACGGCACGAGCATCGTCGGCTACGTGGCCGTTTCCCTGCTCGCCTGCAAAAAAACAAAACCTTTCGACCTCGAACGCATGCTCCACCGGGGTCGCCATGCCACCGCCACCGGCGACGGGGAGGCGGTGGCGGGAAGCGGCGCGCCGCACCCCGACGGTTTGCCCCGCTGGAAAAAACTCCTCGGCTTCACCGGCAATTTCACTCGCGGCGACAACATCATCTATTTCTTCAAGCTCGGCTGGACCGGTTTCTGGACGCTGGTGTTTGTCCTTGGCACCGTGCTCGGCCTGACCATCGGCTTCAGCAAAAATGCCTGGGCCGGATTCTGGCTGTTCGTCATCCTCCTCAGCGCTCTCGTCGGCAGCGCCACCATCGTCTGGTTCCTCTGGGGCGGCTTTCGCGACCTGCGGGCGCTCTTCCGCCTCCTCGGGGAAAAACAGAACGACGCCTCCGACGACGGACAAATTCACGAAGAAAGAACCGGAGAACCTGAAATATGAAACCGGATACGAAAAAAATGAACCATCACCGGCACATCCTGCCCGCCACTCTCGTCCTCCTGTCATTCCTCGCCCGGTTGCTGCCGGCGTGCGGCCTTGCCGGCCAGGCGGCTCCCGCTTCGCCGCCCGCGGAGCAGCCCGCCCGGGCGCAACACGCGCTTCTTGTGCTGGCCGAGGATTTCCAGTTTCACGGCGGCTGGTGGACCGAAAGCCGCGCCGGCGCCCTGGGCAAACGCTCGCTGCGCACCACGGGGACGGATGCCAACGCCCTGACCGCGGTCGAAATACCGGCGCCAGGCCGCTACACCGTGTGGGCGCGCGGCGCGGATCATCCCGGCAACCAGCCCGGCGCCCGCCGCTTCGGGATTGCGGTCAACGGCACGCTCCTGCCCCGCGAAGCCGGCCAGGGCGGACGCGAAGGCTGGAACTGGGAACAACTCGGCGCCGTCACCCTCGAAGCCGGACCCGCCGCGCTCGAAATTGTGGATACAAAAAAATTCTTCGGACGATGCGACGCGGTTTTTCTCGGCCTCGCAGGCCCCCCCCCCGGCGACCTTGACCGCGCCGCGCTGCTGGCCCGCCGCGTCAAACCGCTGCGCCTCGAACCCGAGCCGGCCACCGGCGACGGGACGCTCCCCCCGGTGAGCACCCTGCGCCGCGCCACCCCGACAGACGCCGGACCACCGCTGGCCGCCCTCGAAGCCACCCTCACCCGCATGACCTTCCGTTCCGCCCTGGGCGAAAACGGCGAACCGCTCATCCTCCGCGAAACGGAAATCCGCTCCGCCCCCGGCGAACCCTGGCGCAAAATCCCCCTCCCCTCCCCCCCCTCCCCCTCCGCCAGCACCAGCACCAGCGCCAGCGCCGAGACCCTGCTGCTCCTCCACGGCAAGGAATCCGGCATCGACACCACCCGCCTCATCCCCCGCTGGCGCAACCCGGCCAACCTCCGGCAAGTGCGCATCGCCGGTCGCGCATATCCCGCCGGTTACCCGGACGACCAAAACCCGTGGCGCGCCGCATCCCACACCCTGCTGACCGCCCGCTCCCTCCTCTCCACCCGCCCCGGCGCCGTGGAACTCTCCCTCGCCGACGACACAGGCCGGCTCGCGGCGACCCTCGTCTGGCAGACCGCCCCCGGCGGCGGAGACTTTGTCGTGACCCTCCAACTACGCGTCCCCGCCGACGGCGACGGATTCTGGTCGGCGGTCCTTGCACCCTTTTCCGGATACGAGGCGGAGCAAGTGTCGGCGCACCAGTTGCCCCCGCTCTACCAGTTCCGGCGCGCCCCCCCGCGCCCCAACCTCCTGACGAGCGGCATCACCCCGCATCCCCTCGCCCTGATCGAGCTGAAACCGGACACCCCCGGCGCGCCCTCCCGCCCCCTCCCGCCCCCTCCCGCCCTCACCCTCGGCGTGACCGCCTCTCCGGAATCCCAACCCTTCGAATGGCAACACACCGGCAATTCCCGCTACGGCTTCACCCTCCTCAACGACGCGGGCCGCGTGCAACCCGCCGCGTTCCAGCCGGTGCCCGGTCTCGACGACTCCCGGTGGCGCGCAGGCGAAACCCGCACCCTGCGCTGGCACGTGCTGGCCCGCCCCGGCGGCTGGCCCGACGCGCTCGCCTACGCCACAAAACACATCTTCAACACCGGCGACCACCGTCACCCCGCCGGACAATCCCTGACCGACTCGGCGCACGCGATGATCACGCTGATAAGGAACGACTCCGCGGGCGGCTGGGACCAGCGCCTGAAAGGATTCTGGAACATCGAAGGCCCCGGCGTCGTCACCCACGCCGCGCCCCTCGCGCTGCTCTCCGCCGCCGTGCTGACGGACGACGAGCAACTGTACGCCAGCCGCGCCCTGCCCGCGATCGAATACCACCTCACGCGCCGCGCCCCGCACCACGCCCTGAACGTTCCCGCCACCCACCCGGCCTACGTGACGCCCGAAGACCTCCGCCTGCAAACCCCCAACAACAACCACCACCGCGCCAGCCTCTGGCAAGGCGTGGACGCGCTGACCGGCGGCGGCAACCCCTGGCTCGCGCCGCTGGCCGCCGACGCCGCCCGCGGACGCAACCAGCCGACCTGGGTGCCCCGCTTCGCGGAACTCCTCGCCCTCCACCGCCTCCGTCCCTCGCCCGTCCTGCTCGACGAAACCCTGCGCGAGGCGGACGCCTGGACGCGCCGGAACCTGTATTCGGAAAAACACGACGAACTCGACATCAGACGTTTTTACAATCACACTTTCATTCCCGTGTGGTGGGATCTCCTCACCCTGCACGACCTGACCGGCGACGCGCGCTGGCTGGAAGCCGCCGAACTCGGCGCCATGCTCACCATCGCCGGCCTCCGCTCGCAACCCGCTCCCGCCGATCCCGCCGATCCCGACCAGCCGGTGCCGATTCACCACGGCGGACGCTTCACCGGCGAAGACCACCTCTGGTGGAAAGGCGACCGCCCCTGGCGACTGGGCGCGCCACGCGCCCCCGGCGACGTCACCGCACACACCGTGCCCGCCCGGATCGTCTCCCCCGTGGGCCTGGGCCTCGAACAACCCTCCACCTACTTTGCCACCAGCCGCAACCCGACCGCCGGCTTCCGGAACATCCTGATGTCAAGCTGGACGCCCGCCCTGCTCCGCCTCCACGCGAAAACCGGCAAGGACGTTTACCGGGATTTTGCCCGCAACGGCATCATCGGACGCTTCGGCAACTACCCCGGCTACTACCTGCGCGGCTTCACCGACCTCCCGCAATCGCCGCGCTACCCGTACGACGGACCCGACGTCACCAGCCTCTATTATCATCACATCCCCCCGCACCTCGCCTTCACTCTCGACTGGCTCTTTGCCGAAGCCGAACTGCGCTCCGGCGGCGCGATCCGCTTCCCCTGGTCGCAACAATCCGGATACGTCTGGTTCAACAACCGCGTCTTCGGCCAGGGAGGCGGCGAGATTTTTGGCGAACGCGACGCCCGACCGCTCCTCCCGAGCGGCGTCACCGTGGACGACCCCGGCCTCAACTGGATCGCGGCGCGCACGCCGGACCACTTCTGGGTTGTGCTCATGAACGACGCTCCCGACGCCCGCCCCGCCCGCGTCCGGCTCGACGCCGCCGCGCTCCATGTGGACACAATAAAAAAACCCGTGCTCGCCCGCATCGCCGCGCCCGGCGATTACGGCAAACCCGACGAAACCTCCCCCCCCTCCCTCCCTCCCCGCCCCCTCCCCCGTCCGGTCGCCTGGACGCCCGGCCTGATCGTCCCTCCGCGCGGCCTTGTCGCTCTCGGTTTTGCCAGCACCGCCGGGCATCCCGCCGCCGACCGGCTCCCGCCCGTCGCCGCCGCGCCGCTCACCGCCGACCTCGGCGCTCCCTGGGAAACGCTGCGCGCCTGGCGCATCCGTTCGCCGTTCGGCAAGGATTCGCTTTACCTCTGCCTGACCGGACGCCCCGCCGAGGGAGCCAAAGCCGAACTCCTCATCGAAGAAGACGACACCGCCACCACCACCATCGCCACCCTCCCCCCCTCCCCTCCCCGCTCCGTCAACCGTTCTGTCAACCGCTCCGTCAACCGCTTCCCGTATGAACTCACGGTGTATCCGTGGCCGCACGACCGGCCTTTCCGCTTCCGCCTTCGTCTGACCGCAGCCGGAGGCAAGCCGGTCATGACCGATTCCTTCGATCTGGGCGCATCGCAAAAAGAGGACATGCCGTAAGCAAAGCCGTGGCACGGGCTTCCAGCCCGTGCCACTTCGATCCGCGTAACTTCAGCTCTTCACTCTGGTCACGAGCGCGGAGGAACTCTCCAGCTTCCTCATCACCGGCAGCACCGGCCTGGACCAGGCAAAGGTGGACCAGCTCGACCCCCTCGACGCCTCCGACCTCATCAGCGCGGCCCTCGCCCTCCACCTGGGGAAAGACCTAAAAAAATCCTTCGCCGGAATCACCGGACATCTCGCCGGCGTCCTTCCGGCCTTACCCGGCAACACGTCGAAGACGACGAACAATGGGGCTACACCTACGCCATCCGCCGCGCTCCACGACCAGGCCAACACCCTGGAAGAAGTCACCTATTTCTCCGCAGTCGCTATCCGCGAAACCCAGCGCCTCCTCCTCACCTTCGGCCTCACCGGCGAGCAGGCCAGGCAAATGACGGCACTCACCCTCGACTTCGCCCAGGAAACACGCCAGAGCGCCGAAGCGGCCGCCATGTTCATCGGGCGGACCCTGGCCGGAGAACGGGAAGGGCTGACCCGCTACGGTATCCAGCTCGACACGACAAAGGGCAAGGTGGACGCCCTCACCGATGCGCTGCGGAAGTATGCGGAAGTCGAAGGTCGCCAGCAGCCCCGCTACGCGGAGCATTTTCCAAGGATGGCCCGCTCCGGCGGGCCGCTGATGACTTCCGACTTTCCGACTTTTGACCTTTGACTGATCGAGTTCCTCATGGGGTTTCGCCTCTCGCGCGATGGCGAAACGGTCGACGCCGAACTCGTCCTGCGTTAACCGCACGACGGTTTTCTCCAACACTGAACGCTGAACATCGAACGCTGGACATCGAACGCAGCACCATGCGCCGTTGCCACGTGGCAATGAGCCCCATTGTCACGTGGCAATGCGCGTTCGGCATTCGACATTTGTCTGTCCGCCAGACGGTTCCGCAGGGGCGCACAAAACAATAAAAATGCGCCCATGCGATTCGGCTCAGGCGAAACATCGGGCTTCCCGCCACTTCCAGTTCCCCCCTTCCCCCCCCCCCCCCCCCCGGCGGAGGCTTCAGGCTTCGTCGAACTTGCGCGTGAAAAGCTGCTCCAGTTCGTCGAGCATCGCCTTGGCGTCGCCGCCGGTCGCGAGGAATTTCACTTTGGAGCCCTTGCCCGCGGCCAGCATCATCAGGCCCATGATCGATTTGCCGTTGACCTGCTCCTCGTCCTTTTCGACGAGGACATCGGCTTTGAACTTGTTGGTGATGCGCACGATCATGGCTGCCGGACGGGCGTGAATGCCCATCTTGTTTTGAACAACAAGCTCCCGGGTCAGTTGCTGGCCGGCGGCGGCGGCGGTATCTGCGTTATCCATGTGTCAGAACGGCGAAGGTTCGCGGCGCGCGGGTGGCTTGCAACCCAAAAACCTGATCGCCACGCTCCTGCCCTTTCATCTCCGTCGATATCCGTCACCTGCAATTGTCCATGAGCACTGCCATCATTGTCCCCTGTCGCCTCGAATCGACCCGCTTTCCCCGAAAGTTGCTCCACCCCGTCGGCGGCCGGCCGCTCGTCCTCCACGTGGCCACGCGCATCCGTATGGAGGCTCCCGAATTCCCGCTCTGGTTCGCCGTGGACGACGCCCTCCTCGCCGCTCCGCTGGAGGCCGCCGGGTTCTCCGTCATCATGACCGGCGCCCGCCATCTGTCCGGCACCGACCGTATCGCCGAGGCCAACCGCACCGTCCGCGCCGCGCACATCATCAACGTCCAGGCCGACGAACCGCTCGTCACCGGCGCCCAGATCCGCCGCCTCGCCGAACTGGTCGCCTCCCCCGGCGTGGCCATGGCCACGCTCGCCACGCCCTTCCGCACCGCAGCCGACTTCACCAACCCCAACCAGGTGAAGGTCGTCTTCGCCCCCGGCAACCACCGCGCCCTCTACTTTTCCCGGCTACCCATCCCCTACGCCCGCGATCACGCCGGCCAGGTCACCGACGACCAGGTCCGCGCCCACCCCTGCTACCGCCACCTCGGCCTCTACGCCTACAAGGCCGCTCTTCTTGCCCGCTTCGCCAGCCTGCCGCAAGGCCGCTACGAAATCCTCGAAAGGCTCGAACAACTCCGTGTGCTGGAAAACGGTTACGATATCGCCTGCGATGTCACCGACGATCCCGGCATCGGGGTGGACACGCCCGAGGATGCCGTGAAATACGAAAAATATCTCGGCGTCGCCCGCCAGCCTGCGCTATTTCCGCCCCTTTGAACAAAAAAACGGGACCGACGTCACCGGTCCCGTTTTCCCGACCAACTTTTTTCAAACACGCTCCCTTTAATGCCAAAACGCACACCTCCCGGCGACGACCCGAAGCAACCCGAACTGTCCTTCAACGGCGACCCGAAGCCGACCGGACGCACTCCCGCCTCCGCCTCGTCTGGCGCCGCCTCCGTCGGCACTGCCGCCGCCGCCGCCACTGCGGACGCATCCGCCGCGCAGGCCGTGCCCGAAGAGCCCAAGAACAACGACAAAGCCCCCCTCGCCCACGCCTACAAAAACTGGTTTCTCGAATACGCCAGCTACGTCATCCTGGACCGCGCCGTCCCGCACATTCACGACGGTCTCAAGCCCGTCCAGCGCCGCATCCTCCACACGCTCCGGGAAAAGGACGACGGCCGCTTCCACAAGGTCGCCAACATCGTCGGAGCCACGATGGCCTACCACCCGCACGGCGACGCCTCCATCGGCGCGGCGCTCGTGGCCATCGCCCAGCGCGGCTGGCTGATCGAACCGCAAGGCAACTTCGGCAACGCCCTCACCGGCGACGACCCGGCCGCGCCCCGTTACATCGAGGCCCGCCTCACGCCCTTCGCGCGCGACGTCCTCTTCAACCCCAGGACCACCGCCTGGCAACTCAGCTACGACGGCCGCGCGAAGGAGCCCCTCACCCTGCCGGCAAAATTCCCCGTCGCCCTCCTTGAAGGCACCGACGGCATTGCCGTGGGTCTCTCCACGACCATCCTCCCCCACAACTTCAACGATCTCTGCCGCGCCTCGATCAATCACCTCCAGGGGAAAAAATTCCGCATCGTCCCCGATTTCGCGACCGGCGGCATCGCCGATTTTTCCGAATACAACGACGGCGACCGCGGCGGGAAAGTCAAAATCCGCGCCCGCATCGAACAACGGACAAAATACCTGCTCGCCATCACCGAACTCCCCTACCGCGTCACCACGGTAAAGCTGATCGAATCGATCGTCTCCGCCAACGCCAGGGGCAAGATCAGGATCCGCCACGTTGACGACAACACCTCCGACAAGGTCGAGATACTCGTCCACCTGCCGCAAGGCGCCGACGCCGACCAGGTGATCAACCAACTCTACGTCTTCACCGATTGCCAGGTATCCCTGTCCCCCGCGGCCTGCGTCATCGAAACCACCGGCGACGCCACCGGCACCAACACCGGCACCGGCACCAACGACGGCATGCAGGACCGCCCCGTATTCCTCGGCGTATCCGAGATCCTCCGCCGCTCCACCGACCGCACCGTCCGGCTCTTGAAGAAGGAACTCGAAATCCGGCACGGCGAACTCGACGAACAATGGCACCAGGACTCGCTCGAACGCATTTTTATTGAAGAACGCATCTACCGCCGCATCGAAAAGTCGGACACTTGGGAAAGCGTCCTTGAGGAAATCCGCGCCGGCCTCAAACCGCACATCAAGCGACTCCGCCGCGAAGTCACCGCGGACGACATCACCCGCCTCACCGAAATCCGCATCAAACGCATCTCGGCGTACAACCGGTTCAAGGCCGACGAAGCCATCAAAAAAATCGAGGCCGAGATCAAGCAAACCAGGCACGACCTCGCGCACCTCATCGACTACGCGATCGCCTGGTTCGAACGCCTCCAGGAAAAGTACGGCAAAGGACAAAAACGCCGCACCACCTACGACGAAATCGAGCAAATCAGCGCCGCGCAAGTCGTGGCCGCCAACCAGCGCCTCTACGTCAACCGCGACGAAGGATTTATCGGCCTCAACTGGCGCCAGCACGAATTCGTCACCGAATGCACGCCGCTCGACGACGTGATCTGCTTCACCGGTGACGGCGCCATGAAAGTCGCCAAAGTAGCGGACAAGGTTTTTATGGGACGCGACATCATCCACATCGCGATCCTGCCGAAAGACGGGGACAGGAAATACTACACGCTCGTGTATCAGGACAAAGCCAGCGGCAAAGCCTTTGCCAAACGGTTCCAGGTCGGCGGCGTGACCCGTGAAAAGCGCTATCAATTGACGGCGAGCGAAGGCTCGAAAGTCGTCTATTTCGATGCGGCCGATACCGAAGGAAAAATGCCGGCGAAGGTGGAAATCATACTCAGCGGCCGATGTTCCGCGCGGGTGAAGGAATTTTTGTTCAACCTCGGGGAAATGAAAGTCGGCGGACGCGGAGCCAAGGGCCTGACGGTGACCCAGTGGCCCATCCGCGCCGTGAAGAGAAAAGAGTAGGGAGCCGCCGGCATTTCTGCCGCTGCGACGGATCACGCCCCTCGCCGGAACGCGCTTGGCGACGCTCCGGTTTCGCGCTGGAACACCTGAGCGAAATGGCTCGGGCTGCTGTAGCCGACATCCAGGCCCACATCGATCACGCTCCGGCGCGTCTCCCGCAACAACCGCCGCGCCCTCTCCATGCGCAACCGGATAAAATACCGCGACGGAGTCAGGCCCGTAGTCTTGCCAAACAAACGACAAAAGTAAAACTTGCTCATCCCCGCCACCCGGGCCAGCACGGCGAGCCGGAACTCCGCGTCCCGGTGCGCCTCCCTGAACTCGTTGCTCCGGGGCTGGGTGGACGCCGGAAAACGCCCCCCGCGCAACCCGTCGGGCCCCCCCCCCCCCCCCGCAGTCTTCGTATTCGCGTAGTTGCGCACCAGATGCACGGCCACGCACCGGGCGATCCCCTGCACAAAAAGCATGCTCGGGCGCCGCCCCGCCGCCATCGTTGTCGTGAGTTCGCGATGCAATTGACCCAGGAACGCCGACAACACCGGATCCTGCTCGCCCGACACCTCGCGCAAACTCGCCTGCCGCCCCGCCCTGCCCAGCACCTCCCGCGCCGCCTGCCGGAAAACCGCCAGCCCCAGATACACATGCATGACTTCCAGCCGCCGCCGCCCGACCGCCTTCCAGCGCAACTCGTATGGAGTCGGCGACGTTGTCAGGTAAAAATCGCCCGCCCGCACATGATGCGCCACCCATTCGGCCCCCGGCTCCCGTTCCTCGATCACCGCCTCGCCCGACAATACCCAGACTACAAACGGCTCCACCACCGACGGGATGATCACCCCATCCTCGATCCGTTGCAGCGAGTAGATCTTCACCAGCAGATCGCGCCACGGACGTTCGCAACAGCCAAACACGAGTTTCCCCGGCATCTGGCGGCAAATTTCCTTTGCGGGCAAGCTATCGGATCGGGCGGTCATCGGGAACGGAAGGCTGAAAAACAGAATACGGTAAAACACGTACAGTACGGAACGCCCGCCTCGCCACAACGATTTGTCACATTCCGGGGCAAAATCCCGACAAAATGCGCAAAACCACGAGAGACGCATCGCAACCACCCCGCTATTATCCACCCCCACGCGACAACCTCGCGACACCTGACAATCCGGCAATCACGCCACACACACACACCAAGCCACCCACACCGGACCACACACGGACCAAAACCAAAACCCTGCCATGCACACGACAACCACCGCCACCAACCTGAACGCGCCCGGCGCGACCCTCTTTCCCGCCACAACGATGCCCGGCTTGCGCGACCGGGCCTTTTATTTATGGAGCGCCGCCTTCATAGCCGGCAACATCGCCCTCCCCCAACTCTGCCACCTCGCCTCGCTCGGCGGGAAAATCGCCCTCCCCCTCTATTTTTTCACACTGGTCGCGGCCTGCAGCTGCGGCTGGCGCGCCGGGCTGATCACCGCCATCGCCTCGCCGCTCCTCAACCACGCGCTGTTCGCGATGCCCCCCGCCCCCCTCCTGCCGGCCATACTGACAAAATCCCTGCTCCTCGCCCTGCTGGCGCCCCTCGCCCTGCGCCTCTGCGGACAACGCCGCCGCCACCTGCCCCTCGCCCTCCTGCTGGCCGTCACCGGCTACCAGACCCTCGGCGGCCTCTTTGAATGGGCATGGACCGGCAACCTCGCCGCCGCGCTCGAAGACCTGACCCTCGGATGGCCCGGCATGCTATTCCAGGTCGCGGGCGGCTGGCTGATCCTGCGCGGCCTCGAAAAACAATTTTTCCACCCCTCCTCCGCTGCCGCCCCCGCTGCCGATGGACCCGAACAAGAATAAACCCAAACCCTTCGGGCAAATCCTCGAACGATTGCGGGCGCTCGAAATCGCGGAGCCGTTCGACATGATTGTTGCCATCGCCAACGGCGGACTACTCCCGTCTGCGCTGCTCCACGAACACACCCGGCTCGAAGTCAACGTCCTGCGCATCAACTGGCGCGACCTCGCCAACGCCCCTCGCGGAGAGACTCCGCGCCTGCTGCGCGCCCCCGATTTCGACTACGCCGGCAAACGCATCCTGCTCGCCGACGACCGTATCAAGACAGGCACGACAATTGCCTTTGCCAAAAAGCTCCTTTCCACCGCCGCCCACATCCGCACCTTTGCCATCAACGGCGACGCCGACTACGCCCTCTACAACGAAGACTGTTTCCCCATGCCCTGGCGCATCGGGGGAAAGCCTGAAATCTGAAATTCGAAATTCGAGATCTCAGATCTCAGATCTCAGATCTCGAAATTTGAAATCCGAGATTCGAAATTTGAAATTTGAAATCTGAAGACTGACACCTGAAGAAAGATCCGATTTCCCATTACGCACGCCACCCGACATTCCGACAACACAACAACCCACCCATGCAAACACGCCGTGAATTCATCAAAAAAGGCATCGCCGCAGGCGCCGCCTTCTCGCTCGTCGATCTCGGCGGGCTATTTGCCGCCGGCGCCACCGCCGTCGGCGCCGACGCCGCTGCGTCCACATCCGGGAACAGCACCCCAGGCACGCCACCGGCCACGCCCGACCTCATTGCCGTGCGCGACGGCGACCGCGTATCCATGCTCGACCGCGCCATAACCGGACTCGGCGGCATGCAACGCTTCGTCAAGAAAGGGCAGACCGTTGTCATCAAACCCAACATCGGCTGGGACGTCGTGCCCGAACGCTCCGCCAACACGCATCCCGACATCGTCCGCCGCCTCGTCGAGATGAGCCTCGCCGCCGGCGCCAGCCAGGTCACCGTATTCGACCACACCTGCGACGAATGGGAACGCTGTTACAAAAACAGCGGCATTGCCGCCGCCGTTGAAGCCGCCGGCGGCAAAATGCTCCCCGGCAACGACGAAACCTGGTACCGCGACGTGGACCTCCCCAACGGCATCGCGCTCAAAAAAACCCGTATCCACACGGCCATACTCGACAGCGATGTTTTCATCAACGCCCCCGTGCTCAAGCACCACGGAGGCGCCACCATGACAGCCTGCATGAAAAACCTCATGGGCATCATCTGGGACCGCCGCTTCTATCACCAGAACAACCTGCACCAGTGCATAGCCGACTTCATCAGCGTCAAGCGCCCCGCCCTCAACATCCTCGACGCCTACGCCCCCATGATGCGCAACGGTCCGCGCGGCAAAAGCGTCGATGACCTCATACCCGGCGTCAAAACCCTGCTGGCCTCGACCGACATCGTTGCCATTGATGCCGCCAGCGCCCGCATCCTCGGCCACGCGCAAGACGGCATCGAGCACGTCAAAATCGCGGGCGACGCCGGTTTCGGCACCTACAAACTCGACACCCTCAACATCGAACGCGTCCGCCTGGCCGCCTGACCTCAAGGCAGCCGGTCCGGAGTCCGGGGTTCGGGCGGGGTTCGGGGTCCGGAGGTCCGGGGAGCGCACGCGTCTCGCGTGCCGGCCTGGGCGTCTCGCCCAGGCCTTGGCTGACGGTCCGACCGGTTTCGACATGCATCGACAGGTCTCGATTTAAATCGACGTAAGTCGAACCGTCCTGCCCCGCCTCGTGTTCGGCGAGACGCCGAACACAGCACGCGAGACGCACGCGTTCCCCGGACCTCCGGCCCCCCAGGACCGGCCTGCGTAACACAAATCCGACGGCGAAGCCGCCCATTCTTAATTCTTAATTCTTAATTTTCTCCCCCCTCCCCCCCCTCCCCCTCTCGTCCCGTATGCACCGCCACCGCCACCGCCGCCACCACCACCTCCGCATCACGCGCACGCTGGTCGCCCTCCTTTGCCTGCTGGCGATCAGCCTTGCCTTTCTTGACTACCGCGACCTGACCCCGGCCACCCTCAAACACGCGGTGACCACGATCCAGTTTTTGCCATCGCTCATAGCCCTTGCCAGCGGAGCGGCCCTCTCGCTTGCCTGCATCGCGGTGATCATCGTGACCCTGCTTGCGGGCCGCGTTTACTGCTCCACGATCTGCCCCCTCGGCGTCCTTCAGGACGTAATTGCGCGCATCGCAAAAAAAGCAAAACCCCGCGGCAAAAGAAAAAAAATGCTCCCCGCCCGGCCCGCGTATGACAAAACCCGTTACGGCATACTCGCGCTCGCCATCCTCGCGGTGCTCCTCGGCCAGGGAGGCCTTGCCCTCGCCTGGCTCGACCCGTACAGCCACTTCGGACGCTTCGCCAGCGCCCTGTTCAGGCCGCTCCTCATCGGAGCGAACAACCTGGCCGGCCACCTCCTGCACACCACCAGCGGCTCCAGCGCCGTGCCCCACGTCGCCCTCCCCTGGGCCGGCATCGGCGTATTCCTGCCCATATTTCTGATATTTACCGCCGTGGTCATCCTGTCTGCCTGGCGCGGACGCCTCTGGTGCAACACCATTTGTCCCGTCGGCGCGCTACTCGGGATCTTTTCGCGAAAAGCGCTCTTCCGGCTCACCATCGAACGCAGCGCCTGCGTCCGTTGCGGCGACTGCCTGCGCGCCTGCAAGGCGCAGTGCATCGACCTGCGCAAACAGGAAATCGACTTCTCCCGCTGTGTCGGCTGCTACGACTGCGTCTCCGCCTGTGATGAAGGCGGCATCAACTACCGCTGGCTCGGACGCCAGAAAAACCCCGCGACGAAAAACCCGAAACCCGCCACAAAAACGCAACCCCGTCCGGCTCCTCCCTCCCCCC
>JAISAX010000714.1 GCA_031266495.1 Opitutaceae bacterium | reverse complement strand
CGCAACGTTTCCCTCATCCGCCTCCAGTAAATTGCCCCCGCTTCCGGTGTTCTCCATGAGGGGAGGCTTCACGCTCATCGAACTGCTCGTGGTCATCGCCATCATCGGCATCCTCGCCGGGATAGCCTTCCCCGTGTTTCAGCGCGTGCGCCGGGCCGCTGACCGGGCCGCCACCACCAACAGCCTCCGCCAGATCGGCACCGCCATCCAGCTCCACACCAACGACCACAAGGGGACTCTCCCCGGTCCTCTCTGGACCTACAACTTCCCGTGGTATCAAACTGGCGACAACGGCACACTGGGATATCATCTCTGGAGCTATCTGAACATTCCCCAGCCAACCGCACAAAAAAAGGTGGCCGCCATCCTGACCAACCCCGCGAATACCCGATATCGTCAACACGCTGATAGCCCTGTTTACGGTCTCCGGGATACGATTCCGGACCCAAACAATCCAGTTGAAGCCAATTATCCCAGGTTGACAAAAGTCTTTGGACAAAAATCCGGTTACGATCCCGACGATCCCGTCAAACAACCCAAAAACCTCTCGCAGCTTGCAGACTATCCCCTCTCCCGCATCCAGGCGATGTGCGACGTTGACCAGAAAAACGTAAGCAGTTCGCAATCACGCTGGCCGCAACTGCCCCCTGAACCCGTTCTCGGCAACGTCCGCATGGCGCTGTTTTTCGACTGGCACGTCGCGGCCATCCCGGTCGGACCGTCCGGTCCGGCCAGCCCGTAGTCCGTAACCCTCTTTCGGTTGCCCGGGCGAAGCTTCGGTTCGCCGGGCACACATGGGTGTAATTGAAAGTGATGGGAAACCTGGTGTATCGCCTGAGCCGTCGTAGGGGCTTCGCTTGCGAAGCCCGTGAGGACCTGTCGTAACCTGGAGATATGCCAATACCGTCCGCCTGGCGCGGGCTTTGCAAGCGAAGCCCCTACCTTCGGCGGGCGGAACATCAGTTACCCCAGTGTGCCGTGTGACGGGGTTGGTGATGTTGGCCGTTGGCGTGTGGGCACGCCGGTTTCGCCTTTGGCTGTTTACCTGGTCAAACGGGTGATCTCGTTCCGGATGGAGAGGCACAGGTTTTGCGCCCATGCGGCGGTTTTGCGGTGCTGGCCGGAGTCGGTGATCACGATGTTGCCACCGCCGTAGGTGACGGTGGAGGGGAATTCCTTGTAGGCAAGTTCCACTCGTCCCTGATTGACGGAGCGGATGGTCCATTTGCGCAGGGTCGCGGCCTGGGTGATGGCACTCTGGACCTGGCTGTCCGTGAGCGTGGCCGGGTAGGTGAGCGTCACCGTTTTGACCGCAGGCGTGGAGCAGGCGGCAAGGCCGAAAGCCAGCATGAGGAGGAGGACAACAAGGCCGCTGTGGCCGGCATGGCCGGCGTACGCGGCGTGCGAGGGAACAGGTAGTGGTTTTTTCATGATATTTTGAGCGTGGTTTTTACGTGGTGTGGTTTAGCGCGTCCGGCGGATGATGAGCGAGGTGTTCACTCCGCCGAAAGCGAAATTGTTGGACATGATGTATTCGACATCAAGATCGCGTCCGTCGCCGGTGATGTGGTCGAGCGGAGCGCAGGCGGGGTCGGGATCCTGGAGATTGAGCGTGGGGGCAAACCAGCCGTCATGCGCCATTTCGAGGGTGAGCCATGTCTCGAGCGCTCCGCAGGCTCCGAGGGTGTGCCCGAAATAGCTTTTAAGCGAGGCGATGGGGGTGCGTTCCCCGAAGAGGGCATGGGTGGCGTGGGACTCGGCAATGTCGCCACGATCGGTGGCGGTGCCATGCGCGGAAATGAATCCGATGTCGCTCGCGGAAAGGCCGGATTGCGTGAGTGATTCCTGGATACATATCCGCATGGTCTCGCGGTTGGGTTGCGTGATGTGCGTGGCGTCGCAGTTGGTGGCGTAGGACATGACTTCGCCGAGGATGCGGGCGCCGCGGGCCCGGGCGTGTTCGTAGTCTTCGAGAATGAAGGTGGCGGAGCCTTCGCCGATAACAAGGCCGTCGCGGTGGCGATCAAAGGGGCGGGGCGTGGTGTGCGGCGCGTCGTTGCGCTGGCTGGTGGCAAAAACGGTGTCGAACACGACGGCTTCGGAGACGCAGAGTTCCTCGGCTCCGCCCGCAAGCATGATGGTCTGGTATCCGTGGCGGATGGCTTCGGCGGCGTAACCGATGGCCTGGCTACCGGAGGTGCAGGCGCTGGAGGTCGGGATGAGGCGTCCGCGAATGCCAAAAAACAGGCCGGTGTTGGCGGCCGTGGTGTGGGGCATCATGCGGACGTAGGTGGTGGCGGTGATGGCGCCGGTGTCGTTTTCGTTGAGGAGGCGTCCGAAGTCGCGGATGGGGCCGGTGCTGCCGGTCGAGGAGCCGTAGGCGATGCCGGCGCGTCCGCTGGCGAGGATGGGGTCTCCCGAAAGTCCGGCGCGGGCGAGGGCGAGTTCGGTGGCGACGGTGGAGAGTTGCGCAACGCGGCCCATGCCGCGCGTCTGGACGCGAGTGTAGCGGGGGGGGAGCGCGAAGTCGGGGATGGGAGCGGCGAGGCGGGTGTTGAGTCCGGCGACGGAGTCCCAGGCTGACATGTGGACGACGGCGTTCCGGAGTTTCCTGAGTCGCGGCTTGATGGTGGCCCAGTCGTTGCCGAAGGCGGTGATGCCGGCCATCCCGGTAATGGCGACGCGGCGGGGCGTGGTGTTTGTGGTGCTGGCAATCATGTGGAAAACAAGACGGGGAGGGGGGGGGAGGGGGGGATGATGTTGTTGTAGTGGTTCAGATCATACCGCCGTTGATGGAGATGACCTGGCGGGTGATGTAGGCGGATTCGTCGGAGGCGAGCCAGGCGACGAGGTTGGCGACTTCGCCGGGTGTTCCCGTGCGGCGGGCGGGGATGGCGGTGGCGAGGAGGTGTTCGAGTATGCCGGGTTCGAGGTCGAGCATGCCGGTGTCGATGAGGCCGGGGGCAACGCAATTGACGGTGATCTGGCGGCGGGCGAGTTCGATGGCAAGGGCTTTGGTGGCTCCGATGAGGCCGGCTTTGGCGGCGCTGTAGTTGACTTGTCCGCGGTTGCCGGTGAGGCCGGAAACGGAGGCGATGGTGATGATGCGTCCGCCGCGGCGGGCGGCGATCATGGCGGGGATGAGGGGGTGCAGGATGTTATAAAAACTGTCGAGGTCGGTGCGGAGAACGTCATCCCAGTCGTCATCGGAGAGCGCGGGGAAGGCTCCGTCGCGGGCGATGCCGGCATTGAGAACGACGCCGTAGGGTGCGCCGCAGGTGTCGGCGAGGTTTTCGAGCGTGGCGCGGCAGGCGGCGCGGTCGCGGATGTCGAGCTGGAGGAGGCTGTGCGCGGCGGCGACGGCGGCGGGGAGCGGGAAGGGCGGGAGGGTGGCGAGTGTGTCACGCGCTCCGGCTTCGTCGCGGTGGTAGTGGATGATAACGGGGTGGCCGTCGCGGGCGAGTCTTTGGGCGATGGCGCGTCCGATGCCCCTGGAGGCTCCGGTGACGAGGAAGGTGCGCGCAGCGGGTGTCATGGCAAACGGGTGACAGGTTTGGCTTGAGGCGAGAGGCCGGGGCGGGATGGCGGGAGGAGGTTTTCGAGCTGATCCCATGTCACCCGGCGGGTGGTCAGGGTGGCGGAGGCGATCCGGACGGTGTCCGTTTCCACGGCGCATTCGAAGGTGGCCGTGCCGTCGTCATAAAAGATTTTGCGGGCGGTCGAGCGGAGGCAGGCGCCGGCGGGAAGGGTGGCAAGGGTAGCGGAAAAATCACGACAGCCGAGAATGAGTCCGGGCTGGACGGGTTGTCCGGCGGCGCGGCAGTGCCAGCCGGCCCAGACGCCGATGGTCTGCGCCATGATTTCGAGGAGAAGGGCGGCGGGCAGGGAACCGTCCTGATTGGCGAAGGGGGCAAAGGTCGCGGCGTCGGGCGCGGTGTGGCAAGCGACGGTGTCGGGGGTGATTTCGAGGAGGCGTTGCACGAGGAGCATCGGCGGTTCGTGCGGAAGGTAGTCGGCGGCGGGGAGGTCGAGGTGCATGGCGCGTGATTGACCGGGTTCAGTCGTTGAGCGTGGTGATTTGTATCTGGTAATCGTAGATGTGGTGGCGGAGCGAGGCGGGGACATCGCGGTCGCCGGCGGACATGAGCCGGTAGTTGATTTCAATGACGACAGCCCCCCGCGGGTCGCGCAGGGTGCGCAAGGCGGGCGTGTCGTCGGACAAGGTCCAGCCGGCGGGGAGATGGGCGGTCCAGGTGTCAATCGGCCACCAGGTGAGCATGATGTCGGCGAGGACTTGCGAGGGGGGGGGGAGGCTTGCGGGCGCACCGGGGAGTTTTTCGGTGGTGACGAGATTGCCGGCGTATCCGAGACGAAAGAGGCGTATCCCGAGCGTGGTGAGGCCGGCGAGTTTTATCTGATGTCCGTCGGCATCAAGGATGGCGTGAAGGGTGTAGGTGCGACCTGCGGCGGAGGCGCGAAGGAGTTGTTCGCAGTGAAGGGGAGCGGGTGGCGTGGCAAGGGTTGGCGGCGGAAGGGTGATTTTTGCTGACGGGCCGAGATGGGCGATGGGACG
>JAISAX010000692.1 GCA_031266495.1 Opitutaceae bacterium | reverse complement strand
GGGCCCGCCGCGGCGCCCCCCCCCCCCGCCCGCCCCGCCCGCCCCCGCCCCCCCCCCCCCCCCCCCCCCCCCGCCCCCCCGACCGGCGGGGATCGCCGGAGTGGCAGCGTTCTTGCCATTGCCCCAGAACGCCTCGATTTGCGCGACTTCGTCGGCCCAGGTCTCGCCGACGGAACACGGATGCAGGCCGACGGTGTAGTGGACGAAACCCGGATGGTCGCGATTGATATCGCGGCTGATGTCGCGGTAAAGCGTCCAGTCACCGGGCGCGGTGCCGACGGTGATCATGGCGGAGAGGCCGGCCTCGCGGGCACGGGCGAGCGCGCCGGGCAGCGTGCCTTTGCGATAAAAAGTTTCGAGGTGCGTGTGTGTGTCGATGATCATGTGAAGTTATGGATACAGCCTTCCGTAGCGTTCTTCCAGATACGTGAGCAGGGGGGCGGGCGAGAGGTCCGCTCCGGTGACGTGGCGGACGAGTTCGGGCGCGGTGAAACGGCGGCCCTGGGCGTGGATGTTTTCCCGCAACCAGCCGAGCAGGTTGCCAAAATCGCCGCGGGCAAAGTCGTCCTCAAGGCCGGGCAGCGCGGTCCGCGCCGTGGCCCAGAGTTGGGCGGCGATCATGTTGCCGAGGCAGTAGCTCGGGAAATATCCGAACGCGCCGCCGCTCCAGTGGATGTCCTGCAACACGCCTTCGCGGTCCGTCTCCGGCGTGAGGCCGAGGAGTTCCTGCGAGAGGGCGCGCCAGGCTTCGGGCAGGTCGCGGACGGCGAGTTGTCGCGAGAACAGGCGGCGCTCCAGCTCGAAGCGGAGCAGGATGTGGAGGTTGTAGTGGACTTCGTCGGATTCGACTCGTATCAGCGTGGGCGCTACGGAGTTGATGGCGCGGTAGAGTTCTTCGGAGGATACGCCGGCGAGTTGCCGGGGAAAGTGTTCGCGGTAGCGAGGTTCGAAGTGGCGCCAGAAGGCGCGGCTGCGCGCGACCTGGTTTTCCCACAGGCGGCTTTGCGATTCGTGGACGGCCATGCCGGCGGCCTGGCCGAGCGGGGTGCCCTGGAGGGGGAGGGGGAGGCCTTGTTCGTAGAGGCCGTGGCCGGTTTCGTGGATCGCGGAAAACAGGGCGTCGAGCGGCTTGTCCGCGTGGAAACGGGTGGTCATGCGGATGTCCGCGCCGGCGCCTTCGCAGAAGGGGTGCAGCGATACGTCGATGCGGCCGCGCCGGTAGTTGAAGCCGATGGCGGTGGTGACTTCGGTGAGCAGGGTTTGTTGCGCGTCCGTATCGAAATCGGTGAGACGCGTCCCGATGGTGGCGGCGGCGCGGGCGGCGGGCGAGGCGTCGAGCCGCCGGACGAGGGGGACGAGGCCGGTTTTCAACCCGGCGAAGAGGGCGGCGGTGAGGTCGCACGTCATGCCGGGATCGTGCTTGTCGATGGCGTGGTCGTAGGGGTCCCGGTTTTCATCCGGGCCGAGGCCGAGGGCGTCGGCTTCGCGGCGGGCGAGGTCGAGGTGTTTTTCGAGGTACGGGGCGAAGGCGGGGAAGTTGTCGTTTTCACGGGCGTCGGCCCAGGCATGGTAGGCGGCGCTGGTGAGGCGGGCTTTTTCGGCGACGAGGCGGGCGGGGAGGCGCGTGGCGCGGTCGTAGTCGCGGCGGGCTTCGCGGATGTTCACGCGCTGGTCGGCGTCGAGGGCGTCGGTCTGGCGTTCGAGGGCGTCGAGCAGGCGGCCGGTTTCGGGTTCGGTGGCGGCGGTGTGCTGGAGTTCGGCGAGGAGGGCCATCTGGTCGCCGCGCTGGTCGGCGCTGTCGGGTGGCAGGTTGACTTGCTCGTCCCAGCCGAGGAGGCCGGAAACGGTGCCGAGGAGGTGGACGCGGCGCAGCTTTGCGAGAAGGGCGTCGTGGAGGGCGGTGGGCGAGGCGGCGGCGGGAGCGGCGGGAGCGGTGGGAGCGGCGAGGGGCGGGCGGGCGGTGGTGTTCACGGGAATCTGGAAATGTCAGAAAAGGAAGCAGCCGATGGTGCCGAGGACAACCAGGGCGGCGATGACGAGCAGGGCGTGGCGTTCGCGGGTGGTGAGGCGCATGAGCATGTCGGGAAGCACCCAACAAAGCGGACCGGTGGTCCGGGTACGAGCCTGGAGTGGATTGTCTGAAAAACCGGGAAACTGCCTGTGTGGCTGACGCCGGGGGCCGGAGCGATTACCTTCATCCTCTTGTGGTGGCGCGCATGAGCGGATATCAAGGCGGCTGACGCCGCCCGCACCATGACGTACCCTCTTCCGGTTTGCCCTGTCGCCCGCAGCCGCAATCTTGCCCGGCACGCCGCTTGCCCTTGCGGAGTAGTCCGCAAGTCTGCCTGGCACGCCGTTTGCCTTTGCGGAGCGCTCCGCAAATCTGCTTGGCGCGCCATTTGCCCTTGCGGAGCGCTCCGCAACCTTGCTTGGCGCTTAATTATTAGTTGCGGACATGGTGGCAAGCCTGCCTGGCGCACTATTTGCCTTTGCGGAGCGATCCGCAAGCTTGCACGGCGCGCCGTTTGCCCTTGCGGAGCAGTCCGCAACTCCGAAATCTGCCAAAACCACGCCGTCGCCGCTTGCCGACAGGCATCCCCTGGCAAACACTGGTCAATCGTCATCCCGTGAAACTGCACACCATCAGCCTCAGCAAATTGCGTAACGAAGAACTGAACCAGTTCCAGGCGGACCTGCACGGCCTGCTCGGGAACAGCGACCCCGTCAAAACCGGACTCGGGGCGGCGCTCTGCGGCGAATTCAACCGCCTGCGGGCCGAAACCGACGCCGCCCTGCAAGCCGCCCACAAAAGCGCGCTCACCCCGGTCCTCGCCGCGGAAAACACCTTGCGCGACCAGTGTTACGGAGTGCTGCGCGACCTCGCCACCCTCTACGCCACGCACCACTACGAAGCCGCCAAACGCCCCGTGGCCGCGCAACTCCTCGTCACCCTCGACAACTACAAGCGCGACATTACCACCGGCACCTACAACGAGGAAACCGCCGCCATCACCAACCTCGTCGAGGACCTGCAATCCCCCGCCCTCGCCGCCCCCCGGGTGGCCACCCTCGGGCTGGGCGGCTGGGTGGAAGCGCTGGCCAACGCCAACAACCGGTTCGTGACCGACCTCGCCGCCCGCTATGCCGAGACCGCCACCCGGCCCGCCGCCGGAGCCATGCGCGCCCTGCGCCCCTCCATCGAACAAAACCTGCGCGACATTTTTGAAAAAACCAACGCCCTCTCGCTGACCGCCCCCGATGCCCCCGATGCCCCCGATGCCGCCGCCGCCACGGCCACGGAGATCGACACGTTTATCACCGCGCTCAACGCCCGCATCGACGCCTACGTCCGGGCCATCACGCGCCACGGCAAACGCCACACTCCCGGCAGACATCCTTCCGGCGAAGGCAACGCCTCCGCAGAAGACGGCGGGAGCGGCAACACCGGAGCCGGAGCGGGCAACGGCGAAGCCGAAATCACCATCCCCGTGCCGCTCGAAGTGGACATCACCGCCACCGCCCGCGCCAAAAAAACCTGACATCAGTGAAGTAACTGATGTTACGCGGACTGCCTTGAAGTGGCACGGGCTTCCAGCCCGTGGACGACGCGCAGCGTCGCCTCCCTGCTCACCTTCGTGTCATGCACTGTAAACAACTGTAATTCTCTCAAACAAATGATCTTGCCTGGTGGCAAAGGGCGGCGCTGCGCGCCGTCCACGGGCTGGAAGCCCGTGCCACGCCGATCCGCGTAACATCAGTGAAGTAACTGAAGTTACGCAGTGCGCAGTGGCGCGGGCGTCTCGCCCGCTGACGGCGCGCAGCGCCGCCCGGAAATGCGG
>JAISAX010000675.1 GCA_031266495.1 Opitutaceae bacterium | reverse complement strand
CCGGCCCCAAAAAACACACCCCCCCCCCCACCCCCCCCCGGCCGGGCCCCGGCGGCCACACCCCCCCCCCCCCCACCCCCCCCCCCCCCCCCCCCCCCCCCCCCCCCCCCGGGGGGGGGGGGGGGGGGGGGGGGGGGGGGGGGCGTTTTCGGGGGTGTCCCGAAACCGTCCCACCGGTGGCGGTGGCGCGAGGTACCCATCTGCGTTCAGGCCGGCAACCGGAACAAGGTCAAAGCGCGAAACCCCGACGATGTGTCTCTCTATTCCTGAGCAACCTTCATAGGGCTTCATAGAGCCAGGGCCGTCCAGGGACTTATCCAAAATGCAACTTGCGCTCCCGGGGTCCGCTGACACGTTCTCCCGTTCACTGACTTGTCCGACCACGCCGCCTCCGGCGGCTCCGCTCCACTCCGACCGACCGATTGACTGACCGATTGACCGATTGACCGACTGACTGACTGACCGACCGACCATGGTAACTGCCAACAAAGATTTCGCCTGCGACAGCAAGATTGAGGGCAACGTTGTCGTCTCCACCGCCGACGCCGTCATCAACTGGATTCGCTCCAGTTCCATCTGGCCCATGCCGATGGGCCTGGCCTGTTGCGGCATCGAGCTTATGGGCGTGGGTGGCGCGCGGTTCGATATTTCGCGGTTCGGCGCCGAAGTGATGCGGTTTTCCCCCCGCCAGTGCGACTGCATGATCGTGGCCGGCACCGTCACCTACAAGATGGCCTCGCACGTCCGCCGCATTTACGACCAGATGGCCGAACCCAAGTGGGTCATCGCCATGGGCGCCTGCGCCTCCTCCGGCGGCATGTTCCGCAGCTATGCCACCTTGCAGGGTGTGGACCGCATTATCCCGGTGGACGTCTATATCAGCGGCTGCCCACCGCGTCCCGAAGCCGTCCTGGATGCGCTCATCCGGATGCAGGAAAAAATCAAACGCCAGCCCGCCGCACGCCGCCTGCTCTCCACCCGGCGCGACGTGTCTCGCCTGCGGCGGGAAACCGTTAAGAATTAATTAAGAATTAAGAATTAAGAATTAATAATTAAGAATTTCCAGGCTCTGCCCGAATGATTTCATACACATACATGCTCCCCTCCCCCCCTGCGCCCCTCCTGCTCACTGGACTCAGGACTCAGGGACTCCGGAATTCTTAATTCTTAATTCTTAATTCTTAATTTTTGATTCTTGATTTCCTTCCAATGACCGTGTCCGCCGATGTTCTTGCCAGCCTCCAGGGCCGATTTCCTTACGCCACGTTGCGTTCGAGTGCCGATCATCCGGCGATCAACGTCCCGATAACCGAAGCCGCGGCCACCTTGCAGGCGCTCCGCGACGAATCCGGGTACGACCTGCTTGTTGATGTGACCGCCATCGACAATGGCGTCGATGCTTCCCCGCGCTTCACTGTCGTCTGGCACGTCCTTTCGACCGCGAAGGCGAGCTACGTCCGCATCGCCGCCGACTGCGCGAGCGATACCGAGCCTGTCGCCCCGACCGTGAGCCACCTCTGGCCCGCCGCCAACTGGCACGAACGCGAAACCTGGGACTTGCTCGGCGTGACCTTCGAAAACCACCCCGACCCGCGCCGCATCCTCATGTGGGAAGGTTATCCGGGGCATCCGTTGAGAAAGGATTTCCCGCTCGCCGGCGTCGAAACCGAACTTCCCGATCCGGAGGTGGCCGCCGT
Organism: Opitutaceae bacterium; assembly: GCA_031266495.1. Next base: position 3,760 of record JAISAX010000675.1, on the reverse strand, counting down.
CACCGGCACCCCCGTCCTCCCCGCCCCCATGGCCGGCGGGCCTTTCGTCGCCTCGCCCGGCGAAATCAACCTCACCGAAGCCGAACCCCGCTCCAAAGAAAAAGCCTGAAAGCCTGAAGGCCTGAAGGCTGAAAAACCTGAAGGCTGAAGGCTGAAAAGAAACGCCGACAATCACCGCACCACCGCACCACCGAAATTTCAGCCTTCAGGCTTTCAGCCCTTCAGCCTTTTCCCGAATGTCCACCGAATACGCTTTTTCCGACAATGCCGCCTGCGCCGGGCAGGTTGCCAGAGACCCGGCCTTCCGGGCCATTGCCGCCTCCGACGACGAAAAAATGTCGCTCTCCATGGGACCCTCGCATCCCTCGACCCACGGCGTTCTCCGGCTCCAGCTCGAACTGGACGGCGAATACGTCACGAAGTGCGACCCCGTCATCGGGTACCTCCACCGCGGCGACGAAAAAATCGCGGAAAACATGACGTACAACCAGTTCGTGCCCTACACGGACCGGCTCGATTACCTCTCGCCGCTCGCCAACAACGTCGCCTACGCCATCGCCGTCGAACGCCTCGCCGGCCTCGAAGTCCCCCCGCGCTGCCAGGCCATCCGCGTCATCGTGACCGAACTCGCGCGCATCTCGTCCCACCTGCTCGGCTTCGGCTCCTTCGCCATGGACACCGGCGCGTGGACGGCCTTCCTCTACCAGTTCACCGAACGCGAAAAACTCTACAAACTCTTCGAGGAACTGACCGGCGCCCGCTTCACCACCAGTTACACGCGCATCGGCGGCGCGGCCCGCGACGTGCCCGAAGGCTGGATACAGCGCGTCGGGGCGTTTTGCGACCAGTTCCTGCCGCTCCTCGAAGAGATGCTCGGCCTGCTGACCCGCAACAAGATCTTCCTCGACCGCACGGTCGGCGTCGGCGTGATCCCCCGCGAAGACGCGCTCGCCTACGGCCTCACCGGCCCCAACCTGCGCGGCTCCGGCGTCTCCTTCGACATCCGCAAGGACAAACCCTACAGCGGTTACGAGCACTACGAATTCGACATCCCCGTCGGCACCACCGGCGACAGTTACGACCGTTACCTCTGCCGCGGCGAGGAGATGCGCCAGTCCGTGCGCATCGTGAAACAGGTCATAAAAAACTTCCCCGGCGGCGCCTGGCGCGCCGGAGACGCCGGGGACGCCGGGGGCGCCGCGTCCGCCGCAGACGTCCGCCGCATCTGCGCCCCCCGAAAAGAAAAAGTGCTCACCTCGATGGAGGAGCTGATCAACAACTTCATGATTGTGACCGAAGGCCCGCAGATGCCGCCCGGCGAGGTATATTTCGAGGCCGAAAACCCGAAAGGCGCGCTCGGTTTCTACATTGTGAGCAAGGGAGGGGGGGTCCCCTGGCGCATGAAGATAAGAAGCCCCTCGTTTTGCACCCTCTCGATCATGCCCAGGATCGGCACGGGATGCCTCTTCACCGACCTCACCGCCATCCTCGGCTCGCTCGACTTCGTCATGGGCGAGGCCGACCGGTGAACGAAACGAAAACTCTGCACGCACTCAAAACCGCCAAACAGTCACATGGCCAAAGCAGACAAAACGGGCAAAACACGGGCAAACAGCATCACGGTTCAAGGAACCGATATCGTAGTCTTTACCCGGAGCGACGACGGCAAGGAATACATCTGCATCACCGACATCGCGCGTCACAAAAATGCGCGTGAGCCCAAAGATGTAGTAAAAAACTGGATGCGCAGCCGGGGAGCCATTGAATTCCTGGCCCTGTGGGAAAAAATCAACAATCCCGATTTCAAAGGGGTCGAAATCGACCCCCTTCTGTTTGAGGCCGGCAGCAATGCCTTCACCATGAGTCCCACCAAATGGGTCGAAACCACCAACGCCAGGGGGATATTTACCAAAACCGGCGCGGGAGGAGGGACATTTGCGCACAAGGACATCGCCTTCGAGTTTGCCTCATGGATAAGCGCCGAGTTCAAACTTTACCTGCTGCTCGAATTCCAGCGCCTCAAGGAAGACGAACAACAACGCCTCTCGCTGGAATGGAACCTCCAGCGCACCCTGGCCAAGATCAACTACCGCATCCACACCGACGCCATCAGGGAGCAGATCATCCCCGCCGCCATCACCAGGGAACAAGCCTCCGCGATATACGCCACCGAAGCCGACCTGCTCAACGTGGCGCTCTTTGGCAAAACCGCCGCGCAATGGCGCGCCGAAAACCCGACCACCGCCCGCGACGGCAACATCCGCGACACCGCCACGCTGGAACAACTCGTCGTCCTCTCCAACATGGAAAGCATCAACGCCCTCCTCATCCGCCAGGGCCTGCCCCAGCCGGAACGACTGCTCCAGCTCAACCACACCGCCATCACGCAAATGACATCCCTCCTTGGCAGCGCCGCCCTGCAACGCCTCAAATAGACAAACAGACCAGACAATAAACCGGAAAACCACATCCTCCTCCCCCCCCCCCCCCGTTTCGATGAACCTGAAGCCAGAGACACTCCAGCGTATTGATGAAGTCATCACGCACTATCCCGTGAAGCGCAGCGCCACGCTGCCGCTCCTGCACCTCATCCAGGAAGATGCCGGTTACCTCTCCGACGAAGCGCTGGAGTGGATCGCGCAAAAACTCGGGATCGAACGCATCCACGTCCTTGAGGCAGTCACCTTTTATCCGATGTTCCGGAGAAAACCCGTCGGACGCCGCCACATCAAGGTGTGCCGCACCCTCTCCTGCGCGCTCACGGGCGGCTACAAAGTGTGCGAGACGATGCGAAAAGAATTCGACACGCGCCTCGACGAAGTCAGCCCCGACGGCGAGGTGACGGTCGAGTTTGTCGAATGCCTTGCCAGTTGCGGCACCGCGCCCGTCCTCATGATCGACGAAACGCTCCACGAAAACGTCACCCCCGAACGCGCCCGCGAACTCGCCGCGCAGATCAAGGCCGAAGCCGCCGCCGCCGCCGCCCGCCGGAAGTAACCTTAAACCTTGCCAAAATCCCGCAACCCACTCCGCACCTCCGCTCATCTCCCGACATGTCCGCTACCGCTACCGCACCGCAACAACGCCGCATCCTGTTCAGGCACATCGACGAGGCCGGTTACACCAACGACATCGACTGCTACCTCCGCAACGGCGGTTACGAAGTCCTCCGCCGCGCCATCACGCGCCCGCCCGCCGAACTGCGCGACGAAGTCAAAAAATCCGGCCTGCGCGGACGCGGCGGCGCGGGCTTCCCGGCCGGCGTCAAGTGGAGCCTCGTTGACCGCAAAAGCGGCAAACCCATCTACCTCATTGTCAATGCCGACGAATCCGAACCCGGCACCTTCAAAGACCGCCACATCATCCACCAGGACCCGCACCAGCTCATCGAAGGCATCATGATCACCGCGTGGGCCAACGACGTAAAACAAGCGTACATCTACATCCGCGGCGAAATGCCCGAAGGCGCCCGCATCCTCGAACGCGCCATTGCCGAAGCCCGACAGCAAAACCTCGTCGGCCCCGACATCCTCGGCACCGGCTACAGTTGCGAAATCCACATCCACCGCGGAGCCGGCGCCTACATCTGCGGCGAGGAAACCGGCCTCATCGAATCCCTCGAAGGCAAACGCGCCAACCCCCGCATCAAACCCCCCTACTTCCCCGCCGTCCTCGGCCTCTACCAATGCCCCACCATCGTCAACAACGTCGAAACCCTCTGCCACGTAAAACACATCATCGACATGGGCGGCGAAGCGTA
>JAISAX010000601.1 GCA_031266495.1 Opitutaceae bacterium | reverse complement strand
TCCCCCCCCCCCCCGCACACACCCGGCCGCACCTGCACATGTCCATTTTCGTCCGTCCACCATACAACCTGAACCGTATAAACCACACCACCGCCATGAACCTGCTCAAATCAATCCTCGCTCTCGCCGCCTCCTGCGCGGCTCTCTCCACAACGGCCAACGCCGCCCTGGTCATCACCGACTCAAGCATCGTCGGCAGCACTTACACCTACGATGTCACATTCGATGAGATGGTCGCCGACAATTTGGCTGTCCTGTATGCTGATATGAATTCATATTCGGGTATCTACCTAAGGTTAGAAGGATCCGGTGTTTCCGAACGCCACTGTATCGTGACCAATAATAATGTCAACACAGCATCCATTGTTTATGAGTTTGATTTTTCCGGGATCACAAACTGGCAGGCGACAAGCTTCGATCTGCGGGATACCATCTATATTAACGGAACCACCTACGGCAGTATCACCACATTTTACAAATTCGGGGACACTGGCGAATGGATCGAGTTCAACAAAACCAACGGAGGTAGCCAGATAATCCTCTCGACCTTCACGACAGGAGACTCCATCGAACTTCCCTCTGGCGTCGTCAAAATATACTACAAGGTCGAATTTCAATCGACATCGGGGAACTTTTCATCAGGCAGATTTCAATGGAATCGCAGTGGTCCGGCGAGCTCCTCATCCACCTTTCTGTTTGCATTAAATGTCACCCCTGTTCCCGAGCCTGCCACAGCCGGCATCTTCATCACCGCGTGCATACTCGGCGCGACCCTGATCCTGCGTAAAATCATGAAACGGTAGTCAGGTCGCTGGCCGGGATCACTTTCCTGCCAGTCGCCTCATTCCATTATTACTCATATCCCGCTCTCTACATCTCTCCCATGCAAATCCCTACCATCACAAACCGCATTCGTTTTTGTGCCGCCTTCTCACTCATCGAACTGCTGACCGTCATCACCATTATCGGCATCCTTGCGGCGATTCTCATCCCTGTCGTTGGCAAGGCGCGGCGAAGCGCCCGCAGCGCGCAATGCGCCAGCAACCTTCATCAAATCGGCATCGGCTATCTCTCCTATATAAATGATCCCGCAAACAGGTCCGGCGCACTGCCCGTCTTCAATAACACCGACCCGCGGATGTTTTATGCGTGGGGCGGCGCCCCGACCGGTCTGGCCATGATTATCGAGGCAGGGCACCTGCCAGCTATCCCCGAAAGTAAAAAATATTCCCGCGAATACAAAGACAGACTCATCTATGTCTGTCCCGATCTCCAGCCAATGAGCAGCTATACCGGCGGCGGTGACCAGATCACCTATGGCGGCGACCGTCGCAACGGCAACATCGCCAAACCCTCCGGCAGCACGGAATACACGGTAACCGGACGCAAAACCATCAATGACATCCCTGCTCCATCAAAACGCATACAACTTATCTGCCATTCTCCCACCGCAGCGCATGAAGCACGCCCCCGTGTGATGTTTCTTGATGGTCATGTCGGTTCGCTTACACCCGCCCAGACCATCGCCGGGTGGGGGACATGGAAATATTTCAAATTCGATATAATAGAAGAAGCCGCCACGAAATGAACAAAAACAACCACTCGACACTCATGAAACAAATCCGAAACACCTCCCTTGCCGCCGTGCTCCTCGCGCTGCTGGCTTCCGCAACCGCAACCCGCGCCGGACTGATTGCCAACTACCCGTTCGATTATGCGGACAAAGGGACCGCCGAAGCCGGCCAGATTCTGGACAAGGCCGGCGAGCCGCCTTCCGATGCCGTAAAAAGAATCAACTGGCCGGAATGGTGCACCCAAACCCGGACCGGAGTGCCTGTCCCCGTTAATCCGCATCTCGGCGCTCCGGCGGATGGACGGGCGCTCTGCCTTCGCAAGTCCCACGGACACGATTTCGGGACAGGAGCCAAAGAACACCTCAAATTCTCGAACGGACCGTTTTCCATCTTCATCCGCCTCTTTTATTCCAGCAGCGCAGACCTCCGCTTTATCCGCTCGGGCACACTCGAAATTCGTTTCTTTACCGAGAAGCACGGCGCCTCCGCTGGAGAAAAACTCGCCGCATCCATTATCGTCAATGGACAGAAACTGACCGTCTGGGCCAATCCCGGAGAACCCGGCCAGTGGCACGACTACGTCATCACCGTACAACCCGGCGGCCAGATCGCGGCTTGGGTGGACGGAAAAATCGCAAGGCAGCGTAACCTCCCGAATACTCCGGCTGACCCGGGCGAAGCCGGCTTCCGTTACGAAAACTACAATGCCACGCCCCAGTACATCGAGAGCCTGCGCATCTATGATCATGCGCTGACTGCCGACGAAGTTGCCGCGCTTTCCGGCGAAGTTCAGCCAAGCCGGTGAACGTCTCTTCCCTTTCACCGTAATTCCCCCCCCCCCCCTGTCCTGCTGTCCTGCAACCCTGCTGTCTGTCATCAATCAATGAATACAATCCGCGCCATCATCCACCCTGTCCTGATTCTGGTGTCCGGTCTTGCCCTTTCCGGACTCCGCTCCGCTGGTGAACCGGAGCCGTCTCCGCTCCCCGCCCCTCCGCCACCCGTCCCTTTGGCGGGAGGACTCCCGACCCCGTTTGCGCCCGGCCAAAAAACTCCCTGGAACGGCGCATTTTCCCTCGCCAACGGCGTGCTGTTCAAGGACGGAGCGCCCTTTTGTCCGATCGGTTTTGTTTTTGGATACAACGAACAGGAACTCGCGCAAGCCCGCGCCATGGGAGCCAACGCCGTCCACTTCGACATAGGCTGGAGAGTCGCGCCGGGGCCGGGAGACGTTCCGGATTCCGCCCTTGATGCCCACCGCGCCATCATCCGGCGCGCCGCCGCCTGGGACATGGCGGCGATTCCCCTCCTCACCGGCCATTACGTCCCCGGCTGGTTTTCCAGGATGTATCCGAAAACAGAACACCAGCCGCTCGGCAGCGACGGAAAACCCACCGGGAGCTGGACCCCCTGCAGCCTGCACTCCCCCGCGCTGCGCGAACACATCCCCGCCTTCTGGCGGGCGGCGGCGCGCATGGCCGCCGCCGAGCCGAACGTCCCCGCCATCTGCCTCTGGAACGAACCTTGCTATGGAGGCACCTGGAATCGCGGAAAACAGTTCGCCGAATACTCGCAATGGGCGCTCGCCGCCTGGCGCGAGCATTTGCGAAAAACCTGCGGAGACCTTGTCACCGTCAACCGGATACATGGCACATCCTTCGCATCCTGGGACGCCATCCAGCCGCCGAGACGCCCCGAAGACTACAACCGGCGCGCCTGGCTCGACTGGATGGAATTCGGCCAGCGCGCCTTTGCCGGTTTTTTCGCATGGGAACGCGCCATCCTCAAGGAGACGGCTCCGGCCCTGCTCCTCGCCAACAAAAAGCAGACCAACCCGTGGGACAGCTCCACCGCCTCTTCCGGCACCAACTGGGACCTGCTCGGGCGCAGCGAAGACATCTTCGGTCTCAATCTCTATTCCGGCTCCCCCTTCGGCACGCGTGACCGCCTCGACGCCGCCGCCAGCTACGCCGACGGCAAGCCCGTCATGATTTTTGAAATCAACTCGATGCCCCCCGCCGCCAACGCCCGCACCCCCGACACGATCCGCACAGCGCTGTGGGCGCCATTTGCCGGAGGCGCGAGAGGCATGTTCATTTTCGCCTTCCTCGCCAAACCGCACGAGCACGCGATCCTCAACGAAAAAGGCAGCAATGACGAAGGCCGCGCCGCCTATGCCAGGCTCGTCGGCCAGATATCCACGCACCAGAGAGAACTCGGCTCGCCGCGTGTCGCGGGCCGCATTGGTATCGTATATTCAACTACGGCGGCGCTCCAGTCCACGGGCGATCCCGTTCCCCGTTATGCCACCGCCGCCTTCGCGCTCTTCCGCAACAGCCACTATCAGGCGGACTTCATTCCCGAAGAACGCTGCGCTCCCGGATACCTCGGCCGTTACGATCTCGTTGTTCTTCCCACCGCCTGCGTCCTCAAGCCGCGGGAAACCGCGGCGCTCGAAAACTATCTCCAAAACGGAGGCCGCATCTGGGCATTTGGAGACAGCCTCTCGCGCGACGAATCATGGCGCGACCAACCCGTCCCCCGCTTCCTTGGCCTGAAAGACCGCCGGCCCCCCATCGGAGACCGCCGCTCCCAACAAATCAGCAAAGTCAGCCCGCAACTTGAATCCTGGTTCGAGGGCGACTGCCCCATCAACGGAGTCGAAATGGTATCCGCCATCATCGGCGATGCCGACGCCATCCTGCCCGGCTCCGAAGTCAGGACATCGACGGCGGGCAACGTGCTCGCCTGGAACAGCGACAGCTATCCGACCATCTTGCAGACATCGACCGGCGGACGCGTCATCTATTCCGCCTTTCATTCCGGGAACAACGCCACCCTGAGATGTCTTGTCGAAGGCATTACGCGGGAGATTGTCGGCCTGCGTCAGGAAGCCCGTTTCGTCAGCAACTCCACGGGCCTGACAGCCAGCGCGGTCATCACCGGTCTTCGCGAAGACTACAAGGATCCGGCCCTGCGGTATCTCATCGCCATCAATACCACCTACCGTGCGCAAAAAACCCGTCTCGAACTTCCGGACGGCTGGAGCCTGCAAGGCGAATCCCTCCACCAGATGGATACAACAGCCGACGTGCTCAGCCTGGAGCCACGTGAAGTGTATCTTTTCACGCTGAAAAAGAATCCCTGATTCAGCCAATTTTTCTTCCCCCCCCCCCTCCCCCCCTGACGCCAGCGGCGTGCCCGAGCCGAAAATCCACGGCTCGATCGTCACCGAAATTTCATCCACCAGCCCCGCAGCCAGAAACGCCCCGTACACCTGCCCGCCGCCGAGCAACGCGCATCGCCGCACCCCCACCTCTCGCAATCCACCGTGCCATCTCCGCCGGTTCCGCCGCCGTAAACGCCACTGATTTCCCCTCTCTTGACCCATGCACGGTCATCCGCATGACTACGCCCTCATGAAAACGCTCACCGTCTCCAGGGCCAAAGCCGGGTTTTCCGCCATCGCCCGCCAGATCATCAAAACAAAAAAAACCGTCCTCGTGCAGACCCCCGCCGGTTGTATCGAAATGATCCCCTACGACGTGCCCGCCTGCGTGCCTCCGGCGGAAAAAGGTGCCTTCCAGTACTCGGAAGAAGCTCTCCGCTTGGCCAACACCTTTGGAGAAACCTTATGAATCTCGAACGCCGGGACATCATTTTTGTCAGACAGGGGAACCGGACACAGTCGGTCACCCGGCCGTAGTGCTTTCTCCTCCCGACATTCTCAACGACCCGCGGCAACAACGTTTCAATGTCCTCGTTGGCACGAAACGCCCACTCGCCGCCAAAACCAAATCGTCCGAAGTCGTCCTTAACGGAGCAGACGGCCTTGATTTCACCACGCTCATCAATAACACCGACGCATTCATTTTCATATGAATTTCATGGCAATAATTGATCACCGCGCAATCGAGGAAACGCTGAAGCAAATCCTCATCCGTATTCAGAGCCGGTTTGTTTTTCGGGAGTTCGTTTTTGGCTATCCGGTTTGCCTCGACAAAATAGGGATAAATCCCGCCCAGCGTCAAAGATCAGCTACCGGAGTTGGCTGCATCGCCTTGTTAGGCTCCGTTCGTTTGATTCAGTGTCTTTACGTTATTCCGAGTCCTATTGCGATGAGCGCAAAACTTAATGAAATATAGAATAAACCCAAGATTACTATATTAAACCAATATCTAACGGGCTCCTTCCTTTTTAGATGTATTCCATACTGAGCCGTCTCTGTATACTCAAGAAGTAGTAAAGATGCCAAAAGATATGAGATCAGAATAATGAAAACTGAAATGGAAACAATCATTACAGTTGGTTTATTTGTGTATATCGGGAAAATGACTATCAGTAATCCGGGACTCGAGATGGCTCCTGTCATCTCGAAGATGCGACTTTTGGAAACAATAGGGCGAAGAGGATCGTTCTGATAACGTCTTTCCTTGGGAGATAACTCAGCATAAGCATCATTCATCCGGTACCGCCGTAACGCCTGGTCAACTTGCCCGATTTTGTTATGAATCCACCTTTGATAAGAAACGCCCGCGCTGTTTTTTTGTTACTGGCGATTTTTTTGGCGAACGCGACCATCGCTGGAATCGATTTTCAAATCTCGTCGTTCTCCGGTTTTGTCAGGAAGGCTTGCATGGCGTCGTAACCTGAAACGTCTTTGGCGTATTTCAAGTATCGAGTTCTCCCTTTTCACCGCCGCACCCGGTAAACCACCTCCAGCGCACCGTTTGCACCGGTT
>JAISAX010000592.1 GCA_031266495.1 Opitutaceae bacterium | reverse complement strand
CCGGGCCATGGTTACTTGGGGTTTTTCCCGCCCCCGTTCCCCCCCCCCCCCCCCCCCCTGTATCGGGGGGGAGGGGAACTGCGTGACTTCCGGAGCTTCCGAAATCAAATGTCACAGCGAAACGATCCGTTGTCCAGAGTGCGGACGGTCTCAGGTGGCGTGTGTCTGGCATACGTGGCCGTGGCACACGTTTATCCATGAATGTGAGTGTGGATACGTCATCATGGAGAGCGAATGGGAGCCGGTGACGGCATACGCATACGACTGCACTGATCCTGCATCCATTGTTGACCACCCCGCCTGAAAGCCGGTGCGCATAACGTATCGCGTGCCGCTTCAACCTGTCCGCTTCCTCCCTGATGCCCGTTACCGATTCCCTGCTGATGCCCGTTACCGATTCCCTGCCGACGCAAAATTCTCTTGAAGCCCTGCATCTCTTTCGCGAGTTGCTGGGCATGGGCACGTTTTTTGTCCCGAATGTGCCGGGAACAAAACATCCTCCGCAGGGGTGTTCCTACAAGGACCGGTCGCTGGCCGAAACGCTCTCCCCGACCTGGCTCGCATGGTTCAACCCGGAATACGGAAACCAGAGCAATATCGCAATAAAGCTCGGTGGCGAATCGGGGCATTTGTGCGCGATCGATTTCGACCGTGATGAAGATCTGACTGCGTTCCTTGATGCCAACCCTCTGTTGCAGGGAACGCTCCGGACAAAGGGAGCACGTGGAGCGCAGGTTTGGGTGCGTATCCAAGGAGGCGAGTACCCCAAGAGCGGGAAGACGGCGCACTATGAATGGCGGGCCAACGGCAACCTCTCCACGATCTACGGTCAGCACAAGTCGGGCGTCTGGTACTCGTATCCGGTGTGGGCCGAGCCAATGTCAGTGGCATTCGATGCCATCGCATGGCCCGAAGATTGGGACCGGTTTTGGGAGGTGAAGCCGCATGATCTGGTCGAAAAGCGTTATGGCCCGCCGTTGCGTTTGGGGAAGACAGGGAACGCCACAATCAACCAGCGGTTCATCCCGGCCCTCTTTGCCCTCTACAACCATGTGGTGTTCGATCTCGTGGAAAACGAGTTTTATCTGTATGATCAGGACGGCGGTTTGTGGGAGCGATGTGAAACGGAATTTATCCGCGACAGGCTGTGCCGTCTCTATGACGAGATGCTTGAGGGACTGATAGCGGCGGACGTGCGGTTTGAACTGGCCCGCAGCGCGCTCACCGACAGCACGGTCAATGCGTGGGTCAAGATGCTGCGCGATAATGTGGCGGAAAAAAATCCGTGGCGTCGGCGTCACAAGATTATCCATGCCGCAAACGGGATGCTGGACTTCAACGAAACACCGTTTTCGTTGAAAGATTTCTCACCGGAATGGCGTAGCCGGAATGCCACGATCTACCATTACCGGAGTGGCGTCCAGTGTCAGCGTTTCCTGAACGAGTTGCTTCACCCGGCAGTGAGTGAGGAAGACGCCTTGTTTCTCCAGAAATATTTTGGCGTCGTCCTCATGGGGAGAAACGATCACCAGATCATTACCATGCTCACCGGTACCGGTGGCGCGGGCAAGGGGACGCTCTGCAAGGTGTTGTTCGGCGTGCTCGGGAGGCGCAATATCTATCAGTTGCGCATGGACAACCTGGATTCGCGGTTCGAGATGTCGTTCTATTACGGGAAGTCGTTGCTCTATGGCGCTGATGTGCCGAGTGATTTCCTGAACCGTCCGCAGGCGCATGTCCTGAAATCCATCACAGGCGGCGATTATATGTCGGGCGAGGTCAAGGGGGTAAACCGGGCACATGATCTCGTCGGCGATTACCACGTGTTGTTGACGTGCAACTCGCGTTTGTTGGTGCGGCTGCAAGGCGACATCAGCGCATGGTCACGGCGTTTGCGTGTTGTCGATTTTCCGAAACCGCCAGCGTCAAAACGTATCAACAATTTTGACGAGTTGTTATTGGAAACAGAGGGCGAGGGGATTTTCGCGTGGATGATTCAGGGAGCACAACTGGCAGAGACAGACGTAAAGGAGCATGGCAAGATTTTCGTCAGTCCAACGATGCAGGCGCGCATCGACCGGTTGCTGGCGGAGTCCGATAGCGTGAATTCGTTCATCATGGATGTGCTGACAATGACGGACATGGAAGCGGCAAACGTCACCATCGAAGAGGTTGCCGCTGCGTATCGGAAGTATTGCGACCTGCAAAATTTCACACCGCTGTCACAACGCGTGTTTTCGCAACAACTGGAAGATTTGTTGTTCCAGAAGCACGGAAAGCAGCGTTCACATCGCATCAAACGCGACAATGGCGATCACAGCGGGTATCGTGGCGTGATCGTCAATGAGGGCGCGCTGGACATTCAAAACCCGTTCTAGTCGCCCTTTCTTCTTTCACCGAATGTATCACACGCCCCATTACAAAAATCCGCAAATCATGAATCAACAAATATTTGTTTGTTTAGAACCGGTTTCGGAGCGGGAAAAATGCCTTAACTCGAAAAATTCAAACTGTGTCCCATTCTGGAAATGGGACGTGATTTGGAATTTTGGAGCGGGGAAATCGTTTTTTTGTCAAAAATGAAGCAAGTAATCGAAAATCAATCAGATGGGAGGGGCGGGAAGCTCATCCAGCAGTTTCACGCCGATCTCGCATCCGCCATCGGCGATATTCAAGTTGCCGATACGATGCCAAACGCACGGGTTGCCAAAAAAGCGCTGTCCGTCGCAATCAGTCGGCTAAAGAAAGTACGGAAATTCGTCGCAAGTGTGGTCGAAATGGAAAACAAGGAAACCAGTGCGCTGCCATTGATTGCTTCACCGACGCTACAGTCTCGTGAGTCCGAATTGATGCAGAGGTTCATCGCTGAAATGGTAGTGATCAGGAGAGGCGCAAACATAACTGAGCAGGAACTCTACGACGCTTATGTTTTGTGGTGTCGTCAGATCAAGCAGGGAGGTACGGCGTTGTTGCGGGTTCACATGATCCCGGTGTTTCGCGCATTCATGGCAGAGCGTGGTATTCGTCCGGCTCGTAATATCGTACGAGGATCAACCTGTCAGCGCGGCTTTCGCGGCATCCTCCTTAACTCACAACCCGCATCGTCATGCCTATCGAAACCGCTCTCCTGAAGCACGCTCACAAGGCAGGTGGTCGCATCATCGCTCAATGTCCGGTTTGTGCCGAGGAAGGGCTGGACAAGAGCGGACAGCATCTCGTCGTCTATGAGGATGGCCGGTTCGCCTGTGTCTGCAATCCCGGCCCTGTCGGCAAGGCGCACCGGGCGGAGATATTCCGTCTCGTCGGCTATGTGGAGAATCGTCCGCCACCCAAGGCTGTCCGTATCTGCATCGCTACTACACGAAGGCCGGTCAATGGTGCGATGCTGGCGAAGTTGAGCCGATAACGACGCATCGGCTCTTTGACACGCAGGCAACAGGCATGACCGCCGCTTGCCTCCACTCGTTTACGCCAACCCCGACGCATCCCGCACCAGGTATCTTGCGATTCACGATCCCCAATGATCCCATGGGGAAACCTCGCATGACCCAACGTGACAAGTGGGCGAAGCGGGATTGCGTTACCCGGTACTACGCATGGAAAGACGTAGCGAAGCTGGCATTCAAAATGGCACACAGGACAATGCCTCAAGGCGTGTATCGCGTGGACTGGTTCGCATTTCTCCCCATTCCGCCATCGTGGTCGAAAAAGAAGAAGACCGAACACACCGGAAAACTCCACTTCGCCAAGCCTGATCGCGACAACATTGACAAGGCGGTTCTCGATGCGCTGTGGGATGACGACTCTGGCGTGGCGTGTGGCTACATCGAAAAGCGGTGGGATGATGGCCGTGGTCCGCGCCTTGAAGTTGCCCTTCATGTCGTCTGACGTATCCAAAATCTCACCACCAAAGGGAAAGGAATCTCTTTTAACCTATTGAAGCCGTGCAGGTTCCCCTGCTCCGTTATTTCTCTCTGAGTGAGCTAAAAATAAAATTGTCTCATGCCGCCTGCGCAAACTGCCAAAACATGTTTTGCGCATTGGCGAGACGAGTGCGCAGTTTCATCCAGTTGTCGATAAGAAGTGTTTCGTCTATCGTCTTGGTTGGTGTGATCTTCCCGCATTTCAGGGCGTTGCGTAACAGGCGTTCGAGTATCACTTCTTCAATGACATTTTCTTGCAGGCATCCATCAAGCGCGAGTTGTGATGATTCTGATTTTTCCCTGAAAAGTTCAGAGAGTTGTTCATCTATCGTTCCTGCCGTTGTGATCGTGTAGATACTGATTCCGCGAGGTGAATTCAGACGCCAGACGCGGTTCACGAATTGTTCGTTGATGTCGAGCGCCCAATCGAGGCTTGGGAAAATCAGATTATTGCAGCATTCCCAGCTATTCCCTTCTCCCATTGCCTTGATGCCAGCGACGACAACGCTGTAGCGACGAAACTTGAAGTCGCGTGACATTTCTGCGCGTTCATTGGCGCTAACGGAGCCGTCGAGAAGTGCTGATGCAATTCCAGCTTCTTGTAGCCGCAAGTGTAGCGAATTTCCGAACGACACGAATGATGAACCGACAACAACTTGTTCTCCGCGTTCGAGGCATTCGGCGACGATTTGCATGATCGCATCTGTCTTTGGCGTGAAATCGGTGTCGGTTCGCACACGTCCGAGGTTTTCGGAATACGGACAGAGTGCAGCCATGCGGAGGTTGTTGATGCGGACTATGGCGTCACCGCTATTGGCGACGCGAGGCTGGTGAAGAAGATGGTAGCGATAAACGGCAGATTGCCGTTTCCCTAACGGAACAACGACAGGTTTGATGACACGAGGCACGATGTCTTCCCCGCAATCGCACTTGCGACGACGGATGACGACAGGCGCGAGTACCTTCCAGAGGTGGTGAACATTGGTAATTCGTGCAGACCGGCGAGTGATGTTCCGATGCTGACCAGTCTCCGCAAAATGGTTCTTCTCTCGTGTGAGAAACTTGTCTCGCAACAAGTGTTCGTTGGCAAACCGTTCGCGCTCGCCCGGAATGCCGGCATAACTCCATCGTAATGTCGGTACTTGGCTTCCGCCCGCTGCCCACCAGGCGAGCCAGAAAAGAGATTCGAGCCGATTCTTGATCGGCGTGCCCGTCAGGACCAGCCGATACCTGGGCGAGAGCAAGCGGACGGCGTTCGCCACGTGGGCATCGTTGGATTGTAGCCGCGTGCCTTCATCCACGACAACGCAGTCGAAGGAACCGTGACGTTGCGCCAGTTGAGCAAGCGCCGTCTGCATCCGTCCTGGGCCATTTCCGACAAGCCATAAGTCGGTGTAGCTCGTGAGGAAAAAGAGAGGACGCTTTACGACCGGTTCACGATCCAGTCGCCACTGAAAGAATTCATTTTGGTTTTTCAGGCCGAGCACATGGATTCCGAAAAACTCGCGCCCGGTATCGCGAAGTTGTAGATGAAGGCCCTCCGGAGCGACGATCAACGTTCGCCGGGCCTGTTTGATGAGCGGCCACGCGAACGCAGCCAACCCCTTGCCGAGGCCGGGATCCCACGCGAGGATTGCGCCATTGCGACAGGCAGCGCGGGCGAGGTCTTCTTTCTGGAACTGCTTGAAACGAAGTTTAGGCATTGGAACTGGTGAGGGTTGACAGGTGGAAACAAGTTATGAAGGACGCTGATTTTATATCCAGGTTGACTGAACTTGCTGCACAGGTATCGCGCCTGATCGACTTGGCTTCGCTGATGAACAGCAAGGGCTGGCTCTATCAGACGCTACCGGCCAAACGGTCGATCGAGATCATGCACCCGTCCGGCGTTTATTTTCGTTATCGGGCAGGGCAGGGAAAGGGACCGCACTTTGTGAAACTCCTGCAATCCACCTATGGCACGCCTGCACAATCCGCTATTGGTATTCGTGAGGTTGGCAGCAAGTTTTTGCAGCACGCGGATCGGCGACGCCGTGCCATTGAGACGGTAGCGAGCGCCCAGCACAGCGTCGCGCCACGTGGCGGTATTAATGCGCCGGATACAAAAAAACTCGCCCGGTTTTATGGACGAGTCGGTTTTCGTCAGACGTCTCCGATGGATTCGCAGGGAGGTATCCCTATGCGACGAGAACCGCATCCGCTTTCCTGACGGGATGCATGGAGGGGAACCCACGGAAATAAAGGCTCTCCGGTGGTTCTGGCAGATAATGATGAAGCGCCGGGCAGAGCCAGCCGGTGAGAGGCACCCCGTCTTCGTCCTGTCCGATGACTTCATAGGTCGCACCACCCAATTCAAGGGCGATACGTCGGGCATGAAACGCACCGGGGAATGCCTGTGTGGAAAACACCAGTTTGAACCCGTTTTCGGCATCGGGGATGCCCTTGGCCGCGAGATCGATCACGAGTTCCGCTCCGAGAATGAAAGGCTCGGCGACGAGTCCGTGATGTTCATCATCGAACACCCAATCGCCGCCAACGATGGTTCGCGGGCCGTCTTTGTAAGGATAGATGGTATGGAGAACGTTGCTCATGGTGAAAGTTGATTGAAAAGATAGTGTAACTCTCATGACGATTCGAGCAATTCCATACGGCGCATCATTTCATAAAAAGTGCCCGGCTCGGCAGTCGCTACATCGGAAACATCGGGCAGATCGAAATGACGGACAAGTTTCGGGATCGGGTGAAACGCGCTCACCCCGGGATAGCGTGTGCATTCGGCGCGGGAAAGCTCGTTATGGGTAAACCCATGCTTTGCGTTCCGGTGCCGGTTGGTGACGACAAACAAAAGTTCGCGTCCGGTGGTTTGCACACGCTCCATGCCATGCCCGTACCGCTTTCGCTGTTCGATCTTTTGCCGTTCCAGCAACCGCGAAGAGATCGGGTAATTTCGACCGGCGACAAACCCGGCGCCCTTCCATGACCGGCGGCAGCGGATTTTTGTGGTCTCATCCAGCCACGCCACTCGCTGGATGTCGGACGGGCGGCAAAACGGAACGCCTGCCAGCGCATATTCGGCAAGCGCGTCTTCAACCAGTTTGGGAAGATCAGGCTGGACGTGTATTCGCTGGTCCAGCACAAGGCGCGAGAGCCGCGCCCGATCCGTCTTGAGTGCCATGCAATCCGCGATGGAGCATCCATGGAGACGCTTGCCGTCGCGAATCAATGATGCCGGCCCACCGGATGCGGAGAGAACCAACCGGTTTTCCTTTATGCTCAGGCGGACCTGTTGTGGATTTTCCATGGAAAATAAAAAGCCCGGCGATAAAGCCGGGCGATGATTTGAGATATACAAAGAGGCGTTGTCGGAATCAGGTGTTATCCAAAAATGTAAAAACTCCGTCGCGAGCCAAGCAGCGTGCGGGCACGTGCCCCATCCACTCGTCATCTGCCCATACCTCAGTCTCAGCCAGTCCATCACGCCCGCACTCATCGTGCCATGCGCATAATTCGCCGGTCGGTATCGGGTAGATGTCGCACTCGTAAGTGGAGCCGTCGTGGCACTCACACCGCCAGCGGCCCTCGCGGTCGGGATAACCAGCCGGTTGCGCCAATGTCTCATTCTTCGCTATGTCGTACCTCCGGGTTCGGCTGGAGATCGGAATGGGTGAATTGTGCGCCGTATTCCCCGCTGTCCTTTATACACCAGTAACAGGGATCGGGCAGGTGGGCTGCTACGCGCACGGCGTCGTAGTCACCGACACGGACGACATCGCCGACGCGTGGACTCCCCTCACCTTGCGTATCGAGTGGAACGCGGCCGGACAGGCCGACCACCCGTAGGATCGTGCCGGGGGCATAGACCGCCGAACCAGAGGCAGGAGCCGACGCCGGTTGTTGTGTGTCTTGTGTATTCATTTTACTAGGACCGGCGCGGCTCGCCGGAAGTGTTACGCTGATCGCCGGTGGCGTTTCGGAGAGCGGCAATTCCGTCCCGGATGTCGCGTTCGACAATCTTTGCAAAATTGCCCTTGCCGCGGGCGAAGTCTCCGTAATCCAGCGCGACTTCCAGCGTTGCGACACAGGCTTTGAGCGCGTCGCGCAAAGCATCCCAATCGTCCGAAGTGTAGCCAGTATCGAAGTGTTTTTTGCCAATCTTCCCGTAGAGTTTTCCCTTGTATTTCATTGTTTTGTATCCTTTAAAAATTACAGCCTAATCAGCCACTAGCCGGAACGCTTCGTATCCGGCATTGGAGTGTTCACCACGGCGCGGCGCAGAGTCTCTTTGTCAGGCTCATATTCACCCCAAGTCGATCCCGATGAAAAGTTGGGAGGGATTGGCCAGCGGCGAGTGCTGCTAACGTAACCTTTCCGGTCCCGCTCACGCCATTGTCGCGGGCCGTAAAAATCGTAGGATTCGTCTTCGATGGCGTTCACTATCTCCGGAAGAACATCGTCGTAAAAATAGTCTGTCCTCCCTTGGATGCTGACAAGTGTCCCTGTCGGGACTCTTACCACATAGTAATTGGGACGGTCATCCATGTAGGAGAACCAAATCCATTCGGCACCATCGCCGATGATGGTGCCCAGAAGCATGGGGGTTATGGTGTATTCGATTCCCCAAAATTTTGTCTTTTCGCGTTTTAATTTAATCATAATGGTAAACCATGTATCTACGGAGTCGCTACCGTGCTATACCTTCTTCACGATCACCGCGCGGGCGTGAGTGCCCGCGATGAGCGCCTGCATGCCCGTCGCGCCGGTCCTGTATTTCACGATATGTACTTCACCAGCCGCCTCCATCTTCTGGACCCAGCGCGCAAGCCCGATAATTGCCTCATCGCCGTGACCAAGCACAGCGAGGCAATCGTGCTTGTGGTAGCTGTTGACTCCGGCGGGAGCATAGCAGTCAGCGCAGGCCAGTCCGGGGATTGGCTCGTAGTCAGAATGTCGATACGGGTTATGTGCAATCCAGTTGCCGCCATCGCAGAAGCCGACGCACTTGCGACCGAAGCCGCACTCCCCCTTATCGTCAAAGATGACTTTGTGTTTGAGCGCGAAGCGCTCGCAAATTGCGCGAGCTTCGGCGGCAGAAAGAGGCAAACCGGACGCCGTTTGTTGTGTTTGTGTACTCATATTCAAGACAGTTTCTTTTCTGGTGTTGCGGAGTGCTGCTGTTCCAACTGCGCGAGCGCACGGACATACCACTGGTTTTGAATGTCGGCGTCGGTGATCTCCCGGAGCTTTCCCTCCGATTTGATTTCCCCCCACCAGCTATCGTAGCCCCAGACGATCTTGTCGAGATCAGGCACGTAGATGGCCGGGTTTTGATAATTGTTCATGGTAAGCACAACCTTGTCGCCGATTTGCTCGCCAGTTACTCCGGTCGGGGCATCGCAGAGATACATGCCGAGGTAGGTTTTGCCTTTGCAGGCTTCATCGCATGGGCGGACTGCAACCATCGTGCCCGGCCTCTTATGGTCAAAGATGCCGGACGGGCGGATCGTTTCGTGTTTGTTGGCGATTTCGACGCCAGTGAGTTTTACGTATAACATAGTTTTGTATCGAATTTTAATTACGGATTGTCAGGCTTTGCAGGTTGGACGATGAGCATCGCGAACGATTGTGTTGCCGACGCAGGCCCCTTCGGCTTGTCGATGATGAACCCCGTCTCCGGGAATCCTCCCGCGATCAGGTATTCGGTCTGCTCCGAGTCGCCCTCGAACGGAGGCTGGTCCGGAATGGTCGGCGGCGTCATGCCGTTCGACCGATAGAACGCCTCTACGAATCGTTCGTCGTCGGCATGGCGCAGCAACACGTTCTCGAAGCACATCAGTGAGCCATCGCGCAGGCGGATGAGATATTTGTCGGAGCCGAAAGCTCCGCTCCCTTTGCGGATCTGAATGAGTCGCCCGGTGCGCCTTTCGTCGGACACTCCCATCAGCATTTCTGCGCAGACGTAATTATTGAATGTAAACGTCTGCCCATTGGAAACATAGGAAGATGGGCTGGGACTCATGATGAGGACTCCATTTTCGCGAGCGCATCCATAGCAATCACGACAGCGGAGCACTGATGAGGCGATGCCAGTTGGTCTGTCGAGAGAGCGGCAATTTTCTTGAGCGCCGCTGTGAGCGGATCATCGGGAATGGGATAAACAAAGTCGGGATTCCCCATGTGGATCGGCGTGCCGATTCCGTCGCGCCATGCCTTTTTCCGGAGTAAGGACTGTATCTTTTTGTCGACTGTCTTAAGTGCGGCTTGCCCTTGGCGAGTGCGCATCTGTGTCGATATGAGAGAACAATTCCGGACGATTATGAGGGCTTCGAGGTTATTCATGATTGGGGAGCGTCGTCTTTATCGAGCGCCTTTTGCGCGATTTCGGTGGTAAAAGCTGCGTCGAGATCGCCACTGGCGATACGTTCCAGCGCAGTACGCAGTTCGTCACGACGCCTTATGAGATCGCCAATCGATACACCGATGGCTTTCAAGCCATCATGCGTGTAGTTGAGCGGGTTTGCCTTTCGCCATTCGGCAGGATTCTCGATCCGATAGATGACGGTGACGAATTTCCCTATGAGTTGAATTTCGCTTATGCTGGCCCGCAGCCTGTTGTTTTCGCGCTCAAGCTCACGGGCGAACTCACTTTTGACGGCGTTGACGACTGCAAATGGACCATCGCCGCATGGTAATTCCGGTGTTTCGGCAACGAACTCTTCGGCATCGGTTCTTGGTGTGTTGGTTTTCATGATACAAAAGAAGATGACCTATCCACACGGGGTAAGTTGGGCGGGCCAAAGCTGATGAAAGACGCGGCGTCCACGTAGTTATGGTTTTTTGTTTAGCTTCTGATAACGCTCCCCATGTGGTATGCTTGCCGTTCTTCCAGATGGAGTAGCGCATTTATAGCCCTTTGGGGCGTTGCATTTGGGGCAGTGGAAGTTTAGTATGCAGTCGGTGAAACCCCATCCGGTGATACGAAATCCATTTTTCAATGGGACAAATTCAATGGGAACCTCTTCTCCTTTGAAAAACAGCCGTAGTGGCTTGTATGTTTTCATCCGAGTTTGCGCCCGCGTGTTCCGATGGTGGTTGTGGCGGCATCCGGCGCGCTCGCCCGGCGAGACCGGCCAGCGGCCCATTCACGCAGGCGCTTGATGTCCTCGGCCATCATTCTGGAAAGCGGTGTGAACTCCTTCGCGCACTCGACCAGCAAATCCGTGGACGGCTCTTTGCCGGCATCGAACGCAGTGAACATGCTTTCCACAAACAACTGCTCGATCTCCGATCCGGTGTAGCCATCCGTGAGCCTGGCGAGTTCAGCGATGCCGAATTTTTTCGGATTGCGCTTCCGTTTTTTGATCTGGATTTCCCAAATCTGCTTTCGCTCCTCGGCGGTGGGCAGGTCGATGAACCAGTTCTCGTCAAACCGGCCCTTGCGCAGCATTTCGGGCGGCAGGGCGGACACGTCGTTTGCTGTGGCAACCACGAATACCGGTGCTGCCTTGTCCTGCATCCACTGCAGGAAGGATCCGAACACACGGGCGGTGGTTCCACCATCTGTGCTCCCGCTCGACTTGCTGCCGGAAAACCCCTTTTCCACTTCATCAATCCAGAGGACGCACGGTGCCACCGCTTCCGCCGTCTGGAGTACGGCGCGCATGTTACGCTCGCTCTCGCCAACCAGCGAACCGAAGAGCTTTCCCGCATCCAGCCGCAGCAGAGGCACGTCAAGGCATGATGCTGTGACCTTCGCCACCAGACTCTTGCCGCAACCGGGAACGCCGAACATCAAAAACCCTTTCGGCGTTGGCAGCCCGTAAGATTCCGCCTCGGGCGAGAACGCGGAGCGGCGTTTTATCAGCCACGGTTTCAGGTCATCAAGTCCTCCCACATCATCGAGCGACAGGTTGCTCTCCACGATTTCGATGATGCCATTCTTTTTCACGGTCTGCGCCTTTTCGTGGGCAATGACGCGAGGCACGATCGCCTTGTGCTCGACTATCGACAGCGCGAACGCGTTTTCGGCTTCGACGGTGGTCAGCCCGCCTGTTGCGTCGAGAACCGCATTACGCTCTTCGCCTTCGAGCAATTTTCGCCTGTCCGATTCGCAGATGGCGTCAAGGATTTCCCCAAGCTGCACCTTGGTCGGTAGCGAAAATTCGATTACGGTGATCTCTTTTTCCAGTTCGGGCGGAAGGTGCAGTTGGCACCCGACGATAATGATTGTGCGGTTGCTCAGTTTTCCCGCCAACAGACAATCTTTGAGCTTCCTGAAGATAATTGGATTGGGTTCGCGCAGAAACATATGAAAATCGCGCAGAACCAGAACGGACTTTTCAGGCATTTTCAGGAAAAACTCGAACATTTCCAGAACGTCGTTAGCGCCATGCTGCTTGCCAGCTTCGTCATTGGAGGACGGCACTTCGATGACGCCATCCGTAATCGACCACGCGAAAAGATTCCAGCCCGTGGGCATGGCCGTATGGACGACGCTTTTGATGATCAGTTCGACGCGTTGCTCTTCGTAAGAGATGATATTGATGCCGGGATAACCGGCGCGCAGATAATGAGTGAGTTTGTTGTGCATGGAAATTGGATTGAAGGTGGAACGTCAGGAGTTGGCAGGATCGGGGATGGTGGTTTGCTGAATGGTGACGTTGGTTACATGGGCGGGATTTATGAGATCGTGGACGAATTCGGCTACGGCCTCGTTGGTGACGGTGGCGCGGCGCATTAAAAACGCGGTGTATCCGTTATCGGCGGGATTCGCATGGCCCTTGAAGCACAGGCCCACGACGTGGAATTCGCGCCATTGGAAAACCAGAAGCCCGCGAGTGCATGGGAGAGCAGGGATGATCAAGTTGATCACCCCTGCGTCGATGAACAGCCGTTCGCAAATCGTGTCGTCTTCGCAGACGACAATATCGGCTTTGCCGATACCCGGAAGTGATTCAACGGGCTTTGAATGCTTGAGAATATCGATCATGGAAAAGAGGATTGGGCGGGCGGGATGGCGAGCAGGGTATCGGCGTTGTCGTGTTCCCATTGCAGGCAGGTGCTCCGGGAAAAGTCGCTGAACAGGACGCGGGTTTTGTCGGGAGAAAGGACTTCCCATATTTGGGAGGTCTCATTGAATTCGATGTGTGATGCCCGGCGCATGGACATGCGCCCGAGCGAGGCGAGCGGAATTGCTTCTGTGTAGAGCCCGGTGATCGTGCCATCCGGGCCAATAGTGAGTGTGGTCATGGCGAACGTTTGAAAATGGGTTGAGCGGGCCGGGCGCTACTCCGGCTGGCTGACGGCCAAAGGTGATAGCCACGTCTGGCATCCTTATGCGTGTCTGCTTTCCACGCCGCCGCTCAAAGTGTTATCTTGATAGACCGTCAGCGTGTCAGTTATTTGGGTTGTCTCGATTCCGGCTGTACCGGCGGCGTGTAACCGGCTTTGCGCATCGGCATTCCACGCTCATCAAGGCGCGGCGTGATGCCGCCAGACGATGTCGCGAAATACTGGATACCGGTTTTGGCGTCGGTGTGGATTTTCAGTCCGGATCGTTCGCTGACACTGATGTCCGAATCATCGATCTCATTGAAGGCTTTGTAGAAAAAATTGATTCCGATAATGACCAGACTGACGATGAGCAGTACGGTTGCAGCTTCCCAAATGACTCCTTTGGCGAAGTCCTTGCCAAGTTGCTTTGCCGTATCGGGAACCACGATCACGGAGTAATGGTTATCTTTATTCATTTTCTCGAACCTCCCGCGTTGATGCTGACGTTTGTGTTTCCAGCCTTGTAGTATTCCGCCTTTCTTTTGGAGGATGTCTTTTGGCCGAGAGCTTTCTCGATCTCGGCAGTCGCCTTTTCGCAGGCCGATCCGGTGAAGCCGGATGTTTCGATTTTGACCTGACCTTGCGGGTCAATGTCCACGGTGATGGATTTCATGGTGCGTTTTTGTGAATGGTTTCGTTTGTGCGTATTCAGACGCCTGTGACCGTCAGCCGGATAGTATCGCCGACCTTCTTCTCCTGTACCATGTAGCCGCGTGCCCGCATCTGCATCTTGGCGAATTCGGCTCCATAGGCTTGCAGGAATTTGCCGCACTTTTTGTCGTAGGTGCCGTCCTTGTTTTGGTTGCAGATGGCTTTCTGCAATTTCCGGCCATCGTGCAGATTGCCTTGACCATAGAAATCAAAGGCGAGCTTGTAGCCGTTTGTTGCCGGGTTGCGGACAAGGCCGAGTTCGTAACGCACGCCCGGCACGCGCACGACGTGGCTGCATTTGCCGAGGTCTTCCTGGCTTACGCCCTTGGGCAACGGGTAATCGCCCATGTGGCGACCATACCAGACATAGTTGGTTTTGCCTTCGACAAATTCGAGGCCGAGGCGCTTGCACGCGGCCTTTACTGCGTTGAGGTCACGGACCTCGGTTTCTATTTCGACAACATGGCTCATGGCTAAAATCAGGCAGATTCGGGTTAGTGTAGATCGTAGATAAAAACCGGGACATCCCGGCTAGAGAGCGTATCAATGATGATACGCTCGACGTGGGACCACTCGCCGCCAGCGAGGCCACAGCCCATGCGTGGCATGTGAACCGAGGTACCCGGATGAAGACAAAGCTGGCGAGTGCGCAGGCGATTGAGCCCGGTGGTGATAGCGCCATAGCGTATCGGCGGAACGCCATCGCGCCAGCCGGTCCCATGCTGGCCGATGAGATTGACGACGGCGATGCCAGCCTCGACAGGAACGACCTGCACTTCGCCAAGGGCAAAGGTCGGTCGCGTGATGATGCCCTCCGCCCATTGGCGGTAGAAGCATTCCGGCTCCGGCCATCGGCGTGAAAGGGCGAGCACGAAGCCCGCGCCCCACGCGCCGATGTCATTGCAGCAGTGGACGACGAGTTTTGTCCCGTCTCCGACAGGTCGGGTGGCGTCGCCTTTGAGGTAGGTGATCGGGATCATCAGGACTGGTCGGGCGATTCGACAATCTTTCCGTTGGCGGTTTCATACCACGTGTCAGGCTTGATGCCATCCACGCCGACTTTTCCGACAGCGATTCCCCATCCCTGTTCTTCACTGATGAAGTAAGAGATGGCGAATACGCCGTTTTCACCGACTTTGACGCGGCCTGCTTTTCCGACGACGGCAGCAACCGAATTTTTACCAGACGCCGCGAGTTGCGAGTAGTAACCAGACGCCAGGGTGGCCGGATTGATTTCAACTTTGGCCATGAGTTGGATGGCCTTGTGGAAACCGTCGCGAATCATCGCCATCGCTCCGGCGAAATGACCATCGTAACGGATCGTGGCTGTGCGGCATTTGCATTTCCAGCCGTTCTCCAACTCACCGATGACATCTTCCGGCTTGGCTCCGAGCACCAGCCAGTCGTCGTCCAACTGGTAGTCCATGCCATCGCCGAGACCGAGTCCCCAAGGCCAGCCATGCAGACCACCACCGCATTTCTGGTTCGTATTCCAGTCGAGCGCAATGACGACCTGTCCTACGCCTTTGGGGTAGACAAAATTCTTTTTCGATATTCGATTTTTCTCGACGCGGCGCAGAATCAGAACCTCGTCGCCGGTATGGGTGAACTGGTGTGCCTTGAATTCCGGAGCTTCGACTGGCGGCGCGGACGGAACGGGAGCGATGATGATCGGCGTGGGCTCGGCGGTGGTGGCAACAGGCGGGGCGACATTCTTTTTCTTCGTCGGGCTCGCCTTCTTTGCGGAAGACTTCCGGTTGCCGGATTTCTTGGTCTTTTTCTTGGTGGGCATATGCGTATATTGGTCAGGTTGACGTGCAGGGAAGGGGATGGATCAGGCTGCTGCGGTGTCAGCCGATGTCGCGAACTTTCGGATACCCGAAGCGCCGAACCGCTTGACGATCGACTGCGCGGAAAGGGCGGTCTGCTCGCGGGCGAACTGGCTCTTGCGCAGCATCTCCGTACTCACATCGAGCTTTTGCAGCGCCTCGGCGCGTACCAACTCGACCTCGGGATCGTTGGTCACGTTGAGGGCCGGTACCATGGCGAGGTAGTCGCGGAGATTTTGCAGCAGGCTGTCGTAAACCTTCGCTTCCGGATCGCTGAGGCGCTCGGCTACTTTGCCGATCAATTCGGCCAGCGTCTTGCGCACGGTATTGGCGGCAGTCTCGCCGATCTCCTGCATTCGTTTTTCGTAGTTCGCCTTCAATTCTTGGGCGCGCACCGAATAGATGCCATCGAGGCGCTGGAAATCGCCCTGCGGCATGTCGAGCACGGTGAAGTCGAACTTGAAATACCGGTCCAGCGTTTCGGCGGGCGGATAATCGGACGGGCGGAACAGCGTGCCGAGCTTGTTCTGGTCATCGGCCTTGTGCGTCTCGTAACCGGACCTGAAAACCGCGACGGCCTCGAAATATTCCGTCTGCTTGGCCGTCATCAGTTCGGTGTATTTGGCGTGCAATGACACGGGCAGCACGTTGAGTCCGCGTGAGAGGCCGGGCAGCGTGTATTCACGATGCAGGCGGCGTGCCTTGCCCATGATGCGCTTGATCGGGGCGAGCGGTTCCTTCAAAAGGTTTTTGGAAAAGCGTCCCGCGTCATGGGAAGCTGCGTTTTTTTTGATAACCTCATTGGTCGCCTCCGTATCGGTTGTGCTCGTTCCGAGGCACCCGATAGAAAGATCGACCACGAGAATTTTTTTTGTCAGGTCGGTTGATGTGGTCATGATGGATGAATTCCGGGTTCTGTATTGCTGAGTTACTTCGCGGTGCAGCAGAACACGACGAGGGCTGTGTCATGAATGCGGACATCGCGGATTCCGCTCATGAGCATTTCATACTGCGCTTTCAGAAAAGCGGCGGAGACAGGCGCATTGTAGGATTTCCTGAACTTCTTAACGAATGTTCTGTATGTCATGGTGGTTTGGTTTCAGATGATGATTAAATTAATCATCAGGCTTTGGCCTCGGTCGGGGTCTCGGCGGAGGCGTCCGGGGATTGCGGCACCGCCGCTTGGACAGGCATCAGGAGAAACAGCCCTCTGGTGTTGGTGAGGATCGTTCCGGGAGCACCGACACCCCGAAGCTCGATGCCGGTTGCATTTTCGGGAATCACGGCGGTGAGAAGGTCGGCATTAAACGCCGCCCGGATGGCCGGGATATTTTCGGCCTTCGAGATTTCGGTTCCGGGGACCGGAATGATAATGCCATCTCGCGACAGAGTGACCTCCCCGTTGATACAAATCTCTATCACATGCGCCCCATTGTTCCCGCGCTGTAATTGGGTGAGCGTCTTGCGGAGCCGTTTTACGGTATCCGCATCCTTAAATCGTGCGGAGGCCAAGGGCGGGTCTTTTCTGAGAACGTGGTTGAAATCGGGATACCTGGAATCCGTGACGCTTTTGGTTACAATCGTCCACGCACCTGTCCGGATGCGGATAAATTCAGGCTCGATTTTCGTATCCGGCTTGCCTGATCCCTGAATCTCTTTTTCGACTATTGTGTAGTCGAGCATCCATGTATCGATCCAGGGCCATGCCATTTCGAATACAGGGAGCGCCGGAAGCACCAGTTCATGTTCCAATCCCGTAAAGTAATAGGGGGCGCTGTAGAAAAGGCGATGCCCATCCGTGCCGCCAATGCGCACCTGGCCGCGTGAAACCGGGCGGAAAAGGATGCTGTTCAAAATGGCGCGTGTCTCACTGTCCGAGGCACAGGTGAGAGCTTGCCTGATGTCGGTCAGCCCGGCGAGATCGATGTATTGAGGGGCGGATACATATTCCCCCGAAAACCGTGGTTTGGAGGGAAACACTTCCGGGAAGCGATCCGCATCGAGAGGAACAAGTGTTTTGCTGGCTGGCACTCCGGCCACGGTCAATTCAACGCATCCGGCTTCATGCAAGCTGACGCTTGTGCCCATGTCGGCCATTTTGATGAATTCGGCCAGATCCGTCCGGTTGAGGACAAACGGCGTATGCGCGCCCGCTCCCGCAACGGTGAGATGGATGGAGCAGGTGAACGAACGGCAGGTGAGCGTTCCGTTATGAAACAGGATTCCGTTGAAAATTTCCGGGTCCGTTTTTTTGGAAATTTTTCGGGCGACGCGAATGAAGAGATCGAGGTCGGAGAGTGGGAGAACGAGTGGCATGGCTGCCGGTTGTTGGTGAATGAATAGGTTGGTATGTGCGCACATGGGAATAGCGCGGCGGCGGTAAGTTTTGAGGAAGGCCGCTCGCCCGCTGAAAACGCCACGGCGTCTGATTTAAAAAAAGAAAGCAGGCTCCCTCTCGGGAGTCTGCCGTGTGTAATTTAACTCTGAATACTATCAGGCGGCGCTGGCGAGAGCGCCCTTCCCGGCCGCCTCGGCGG
Organism: Opitutaceae bacterium; assembly: GCA_031266495.1. The sequence goes on along the minus strand of JAISAX010000592.1, from coordinate 17,258 downwards.
CTTCCTGCAAGGCGCGGCCAACGGACGCGAGGCGCTCCATCGCCTTCGTGATGATGGTTTCGTCGGCGGTTCGCGCCAATTCTTCGCCGGCCTTCATGAGCATGTCGCAGAGTTTGCCGAATTCCACGAGCGGATCACGCGGCATCGCGGTGACGACAGGCGCGGACGGCGTGGCAGTGGGTTCGGGTGAGGAGGCGTTGTCTTTGACGGCGGATTTGTCCGAAGACACCGAGGCAGAGGCAGTGACCTTGCCGTGCGCGGCATTTCCCGCCGTGGCTTTGGTGGCGGGAGTGACGGGAGCTGAGGCGGCTTTTTTCGCTTCCTCCGCTTTCTGCTTTTCGGCACGCGTCACGCCATGCTCGGCGAAATGTGAGACCTCTTCGAGGTCGCCGAGGATCGGTTTGAGCTTCGCCACGCCGTGTTCGCGGATGATTTTGTTGATCGCGACAGCATCAAGGAAGAGCAATTCATTGAACTGCCCTTCGCTCATGTGTCCGGGCACGACGAGCGACGCCCACACGCGGGCGAGTTGCTGGCCGTTTTTGATGTTGGATACGGAGACGCCCGCCTTGCCGAGCACACCGAACAGCGTATCCTTCGTTCCTTCGAGGAGCTTGGTCAGGCGGATGATTGCCTTCGCGGTGGCGACATAGGCGCGACGTGCGATGGTGCTTTGTTCGACCACAAGCGCCACAGTGGCCTTGCGGTCGAGCTTTTCGATTTCCGCCATGCTGATAATGGAGACGGTGGCGGGCGCGGTTTTTTTCTTGGTGGATTTGGTGCTCATGGGAATTACGGGAAGTTTTCCAGCCATGATTGGCTTGTAGTATATACCGTTTGACCGTCAGTTATTCGCCACCGTCCCCCATGATTAATTTAATCACGGGAAGACGGCAGCGAAGTTGCTATGTCCAAACGGGAACACGAAAAAGGCCGGGCGTTTTGCCCGGCCTTTTCGCCTTCAATATATACCTTTGGCGTGTCAGTTATTCGCAAGCGCAATGGCAAGCTGCCCGCTTTCGATGCGGTTTCGTAACTGGCGCACGCGCTCACGAAACGCGCTTCCCTTGCTCGCATCTCGTCCGTGTCCTGAATTCATTGATACAGCAAAGGCGGTTCGCAGTAGTGCGCAATCGGCAATGAAACCCGCCCGCCACTTGCGCGAGCCTGTTTGTTTCCAGTAAGCGAATACGGCACGCCGTTTCGCGCAATAGATGCGGGCGATGGCGAGAAACCGGCGCTTGGCGTCAATCGCCCGCAACTCTTCATCCTCAAAGATGTTCGGGATTGTTTCGATTCCAAGCGCGTCAAGTGACTGTTCGCGTTCGCGATTGAGTGCGCGGCGAGCTTGGCGGAATGCAAGGCGCATGGTTTCGTCCGCATGGCGTTCATTCTCTTTCGCTCCGCCCGCAAGCAAGGTTGCGCGAGCGGCGAGCGCCATTTCTTCCAGGGTGGACGGCTCAACGCACGCACGCGCAAAACCGCTTTCGCTTTCCATGTAGACATGCGGCAACTTGCGCTTGCCAGCGCGGGCGGTTTCTCGCGCATGGATCACAAGGACAATGTCGTTGCGCGCTTGCCCCTGCCATGACATGAGGCGCGCGAAGTAATCACGCGCAACGCGTGAGGCGATGGCGAAGGCGAGGCGGTCAATGGCGTTGCCGTCAATCCGGGCGCGTTCGCTATAGGACAAGCGGGCGCGTTCATGGCTCGCCAGTTCGATTTTTTCGTTGGTGGTGTTTTGGATGGATTCCATAGCAACCCATAACCTAGCGAATGCGCTAGGCATTGCAAGCCATGATTAAGTTAATCATGAGATTTTTAATATGCTGATATATACTTGTTTATGAATAACTAAGTATTGCCTGTTTTGGGCGATTTCAGAATGTCGATTCCGTGGCGTTTTTTAGCCCATTCCCTGGCCGAAAGAAGCAGTTCGGCGTTAGGGGAATAGCGTTGCCGAAGCAATTCCGCGACCTTGATCTGCCCGACCCGCAGCGCGTCGGGGGACTCGCCGTAGAGAAAACGTGCCAGATCCGTTTTTTGTCCGCGCTCGGCGCAAACATGTCGGAGTTGCGCAATGGCCGCATCAACAAGGGTGGCCCCGGTTTGCGTCCGGTTAGCCGTGGCGCTTTTTGTTGCCTTTCTGGATACGGTTTTCGAGGCCATGCAGTTGGTGAAGGTCGTAGGTTGTTTTGGGAGTTTCCGATGCGGGTCGGTTTCGTTGTTCGTGCTGGCGTCGTCGTGTTTCTTCCTCGGTTTGTGTCACCCAAATTTCTCGCGTGTTCAGGTCCATCACTGTGCAGAAGCGGGGAGCCAGGTCAAAAATCCGGTCAAGAAAATCGCAGACAATTTCCTCTTCCGTGGCTGTTGCCGGGCGGCCCAATCCATCAAGGTAAGTTTGGATCGTTTCGGGCGGACTCAGTTTGAAATGCGCCACCGGTTGATCCAGTAGTTCTCGGCTGATGACAGGATCACGCAGATCGTAACCGGAGGGAATTTTTTCGCATCCGGTTTCTGCCGTGATGGCGGCAATGAGTTGTTTTAGCGGATCGGTGGTCATCGCTGCGGCAAAAATCTTCCTAGTAGGAAATGGAAAAGCAGGTGCGCATCTTGGATTTTGGTTATCGCTGAGTCTGGATTTTCAGCCGCTTCATCAATCGATAACTCAATTTCTGTTAAGAGATCTTTGAATTCTGGTAAACAATACGAGAAGTTTTGTATCTCTTCTTCATTATTGGCGTTTTTAATTTGTTTTAAAAGTTCAACGGCACTATCTGATTTTTGTAAAATTGCTTCAATTTCAAATCCTGCTTCAATGCCATCTATTGTTTCTTGTGATACTAAGGCTTTAGTGTTTTCAATTATTTCCTCGGCCAAATCATATGTATCTGAAAAATAATTCTTATCTTGGATGTCTGGAAACATTGAACTGTTAACATCACATGTTTCCATGGATAGAATGTGCCTGCGCCCACCAATGTATGCAGTTTCCGGGTATTGTGTTAGTTTGTCTTTTAAATCTGATAATCCACGCGCATGTCTAAATATCAATTCTTTTGCTTCTGGTATACGTTTTTGATCACGGACTGATTTGGATATGCCAGCAAATCCATGCGTAAAAAGTCCTCCTACAAAATCAAGTAATTGATTCTGTTCGTATGCTCCATGAAAAGTTGATACTAATTTTTTGGCATCTCGATTTATGGCGTTCTTGGGAATGCCTATGCTTCTGGAACAGGAAATCTGCCCGACACCCCATCCTTCAGCAAACAAACGAAATTCATTTTCCGTCATCAAAATTCCGGTTTCCATATTTATTTGAGGGATTAGTTCCTTAGCAACGTGGCTAAACTCAATATCTTGATTGATATAAGCACTAATGGCTTCTCTCCATTCATTTTGTGCTTCAAGAGAGGGGATGTTCATTGTTTAATGTTGGTTAAGGTGCCTTTAGCTTTATGATGCGTTCACTTCCAGTACTCCAATAATAGGATAATTCATTATTGATTTCTTCTGTTATGCGGATTCCATCTACATGCTCCTTCCATCGTTCCAACGCAGCGTTATAAGGGGCCGCTGCGTTTCTGATTTTCACTCCGGTATCGTAATCGGCCTTCCGGGCAATGGCGTCGATTGTCGCGGTAAAATCCAACATGCGCTTGCTGTATTCGTCATAACTGATTCCGGTCCGGGTATAGCTTTCCATTTTCCGGAGTTCAACAAGGGCATTGGCAACGGTATCGGTGGATGGATCGCGCACACATCCGGAGATGGCAATCGTAATGATTACCCCAAGGGAAAGTAGCAGGAAACGAAGGCACGGTTGCATGTTGACACCCAAGCACGCGCATGGGTGCAAACCAAGCGCAAACGCTTCCGCAGGCTTTACTTTCTCTTTCGCAACTTGCCCGCCGTTGCGATGTGCCGTCGCCACGTGCCTCGAAACTCGTTCGTGACGGCGTCTGGAAACCGGACGGGCAACTCGGGCGAACCATCGTCTTTGATGCTGCCCGCCTCCCCGAGCTTCAGGCCGCTGCCGCTCACTCTGCCCGATGAGCGACACGCCGACAACCCCCGCCGCCGACGCTTCGCCGCCGGTTTCCAACAGCAAATGGGCGAAAAACCAGACCGAACTTGCCGCCCGCCTGCTGCCTCCGCGTGAACGCGCCTACATCAAGCGCAGCATGAAGCTGCCCGGCTGCCCCGGACGGACCGCCGATGGCCGCTACAACATCGCTGCATGGCAAGCGTGGCTGGAAACGGTCGGCCCCGTGGGGCAAACCGAAACCGGAGGCGGAGCCGCCGCCCGCATTCCGGCACAGATGCGCAAGCTCGAAGAACAGGCCCTCCTGCTCGAAGTGCAGCGCAAGACCAAAGAATGGGAATTCGAGGTCAAGAAAGGCCGCTACATCCTCCGCGAGGAGGCTGTCAACGACGCCGCGAAAAAGTTTTCCGAAGTCCGCCAGGCATTGCTCCAGTTGCCCGGCATCCTTGCGCCCTCGGTCATTGCCAGCCCCGACATCCCTTCTGCCGAGATCAAGATCCGCGAAGCCATCGTCCGCGCTCTCCGCGCCCTTGCCGACCCCTCGCCGCCGTTGCCGGTTGCCGTGCAGCCCGCCGCAACGGAATCTCCCGTCGTAATCCCCGCCTCCCCATATAACATCGTCCAGGGCGTTGCCGCCTCCGCTCCCCCGCCTGCCTGATGAACGTAACGGAGGCACACGTCATTTCGCAATCGGGCGGGAGCGCCGTTCTCAATGTCACCCTCAGCGACGGCACTGCGCATCTCGTGCCCGCCACGGTTGTCCGCCGCCCCATCGACATTGCTGTCGAGGCGCTACGTCCGCCCGACATCCGCCCGCCGTGGCAATGGATAGAAGAAAACTACCGCGTCATGGTTACGTCACGCGGCGCGGGCCAGCTCTGGCAGTCGGAAAACTCGCCGTGGGTAAAGCAGATCACCGAAGATTTTGCCGACAACCGCGTCCGCATCATTACCTGCCTCTGCTCCGCGCAGTCGGCAAAAACGGAAACCATGCTGGGCCTGTCTGCGTGGATCATCTCGGAAGACCCGTCGCCCACGATGTGGGTGGCCGCGTCCGATGAGGAAGGCCAGAAAATCGCCATCGAACGCATCACCCCCGCCTTCCGCGCCTGCGAACCGGTTGCGCGAAAAATGCCCTCCGACCGCACGCTGAACAAGACCACGGAAATCCATTTCCCGGACATGACCTTCGAGGTCGTCGGCGCGAACTCCAAGGTAAAGCTCCAGTCGCGCTCCCGCCGCTACCTGCTCCTGGACGAAGTCCGCAACTGGAAGCCGTGGGCGCTCCCCATGGTGCTCAAGCGCGTCCGCACCTGGTGGAACAGCCGCACAGTCATCCTCTCCACGCCGGATAAAAAGGACGACATCGTGGACCGCGAATTCCGCAAAGGTTCGCAGTTCCACTACCACGTAAAATGCCCGCATTGCGAAGGGCGTGCCCCGCTCGAATTTGAAAACCTCGTCTGGGATACCAACGAAACCACCTGCCCCGATCACCAGTGGGATTTTGTCGAGCTTGCCAAAACCGTCCGCTACCGGATGCCGTGCTGCAAGCGCGAGGTTCACGACACACCGCCCGTCCGGCAGGCGCTGGCCGAAAGCGGCGTATGGGTCGCGCACAACCCGAAAGCCCCGCCGCACCTGCGTTCCTATACATGGAACGCGCTCCTGCCCACCTGGGTTTCGTGGGCGTCCATCGTTGAGGAATTCCTGCACGCCAAGGCTCACCTGGACCACGGGAATTTCGAACCGTTCAAGGCGTTCTGGAACGAAACGCTGGGGCGCTCGTGGGAAGACCGCCTGCGCTACGTGCAGGCCGAGGACACGCTGGCCAACAGCAAGGGCGATTACGATCCCGGCGCGGTGTGGCCTGCCGAGCAGGCGGGCGGACGCCGCATCATGACGGTGGACGTGCAGGGCAAGGGCGGGCGTCACTACTATTGGGTAGTCCGCGCCTGGGCTCCCGGCGGCGTGTCCCGCCTGCTCGCCTTTGGCCGGGCATGGTCGATGGCCGAGATTCACACTGCCGCCTCCATCTGGCACGTTTCCCGCGAAAACATCGCCATCGACACCGGCCACTTCACCGCCGAAGTTTATACCAACATCATGGAAAGCGGCGTGCTTCCCAACGGCAACTACGCATGGAAGGCGTTGAAAGGCGACCGGGCGCCGCACTACGTCATCGACGGTATCCGCCATTATTTTACATGGACTTTTGTCGATCCCTACCTTGGCAAAGGCCCCGCCGGAGTGCGCCCCATCCAGCAGCTTCTCTTTTCCAAGTCCGCCATGCTCGAACGCATGGAACTCGCCATGGCCGGCATCGGCCCGTCATGGGAAATCCTGGCCGACGCTCCCGACCTCCCGGAATACTGTCTGCAAATCACCGCCTACCGCCGACGCGAGGAGCCGGACGCGGATGGCGCCATTACCTACAAATGGGAACAAATCCGTCCCGACGATCACTACGGTTCCTGCGAACGGATGCAGTTTGTCTGCGCCATGGCGACCGGTCTCCTTGATATGGTTCCGCCTGCCCCGCCACCTCCGGCCTGACATCTCGTCGCCGAGAACCGCCTGCCCAAAACTTACCGCCGCAAGACCGTTGGCACCTGCACACCTTCACATTCGATTCGCTCCATGCCAGCCCTGCGACCGCTCGAAAATTCCGCCTCTGCGTCCGTCGATTTCGACTACGACGCCGTGGACGCCGACGACGAGGAACAATCCCCCGCCGTCCCCCTTGCCGACCGGCTTGCCGATACCCTTGAATTTGGTCGCCGCCTCATCAGCTACATCCGCGCCCAGGACCGCGCCCGCCTCACCGTTGATTGCCTTTATATCGCGCTCGGCGATGCCGAACTCGAAGGCGTAACCATGACGGAAGTTGGCAAGCGACATGGCATTTCCAAGGCAGCCGTGTCCAAGCGCGTCAAAAAAATCCGGCGCGACCTCCATCTCCCTCCCAACCGCAACCTGAAATCCGCCCATGCTTGCGCCATCTATGCCGCCACAAACCGCAGTCCAGCTCGACTTGATCACGCTGCCTGACACCTGCCGCCTCTCGTTCAGCCGCCCGGAAGGGCGCGCTTCGCCCGCCGTCACCGGTCTGGAAATCAGTGACGGCATCGATTACGAGGAATGGCTCGGCATCGGCCAAAAGATCAACCGCATCACCGGCTCCCTCATGTTCATCGTCGGCGACTGGCTGGCGTATGGTATAAAAAACTACATGCACAGCATGTGGAGCGGCAAGGTGCCGACCGAGCTTTACCGGCGCATCGCCGCCGAAACCGGCCTCAGTGAATCCTCGCTGCGCAACGCCAAATACGTGTGCTCCCACATGACTGCCGAGGCGCGCGGCGGCATCACCTTCAACCACGCGCTGGAAATTGTCTCCCGGGCCACTCCGGAATCCTACGGGGAGTGGATCGCCCGCGTGACGAATGAAGGGTTGTCGGTCAAGGTGCTGCGCGAAACCCTGAAAAAATCCCGCGCCACTCACAAGCCGGAGCCGATGGACCAGGGCATGACGACACTGCTTGAGCGCGTGCGCCAGTTGCGGCGCGACATCGGGGCGGATCGTAAAAAGATCACACCGACGTTGCGCGATGCTCTTCGGAAGGAACTCATGGCGATTCTGGCGGAGATCTGAAATAAAATGAGCACCAAATCACCAGAAAACAGGCAGTGGTATGGGGACGCCGCCCGAATCCTCCGGAAGTTAAAACAGGCGAACAGGAACGAGCTTCGTTTCTGGACAACTGAACTGACCCCTGCCCGTAAAAAACGCCGGTGCTGTTTAAAATGGGGAAAGGCTTATCGCAAATGGAGTGATCGCTGGTGGTCCCGGTTGACTTCGCTTCGTCCATCACACAGCAGGGTAGAGCAGTCCGGTAGCTCGTCAGTCTCATAAACTGAAGGTCGTCGGTTCGAATCCGACCCCTGCTTCCAATTTTCCGCGCACTCCGGTGCGCGGCTCCTTTAAAGGGCGTCCCGCTTGGGACGCCCTTCCTGTTGACTCGCTCGCCTGCCAGCATGGAACGCTGGCTCCAGATTTACCGCGATTACACCGCTGCTGCTCTCGATGACGAGATTGCGTGGTTACAGAAACAATCTCGCAACCTGTTTCAATCACAGGCCGAAGGCGACCGCTCCTATGCGAGGTCAACCGCCGAGGTGCGCGACCGCCTCGCCGCTGCGCTCCAGGTAAAGCGGGAGCGCGGCGTTCCGCCGTCCGTCGGTGACGGAAACCTTGTCGCAGACTTTTCGGGGGTCCAGCCGTGAGCGATACGAACACGAAAAGCGGTCCCAACCTTTTCGAGCGTGCCATTGCCGCCGTCGCTCCGGGCATCGCGCTCAACCGCGCCATCGCCCGGGAGAAACTGTACTTTTTTGGATACGATGCGGCCAACCACGGCGCCAAGCGCGGTTCGTCCGGCGGGCTCTCCAAAAATGCCTCGTCCGAGTCGCCCCGCATGGCCCGTGAGCGCACCGAACTCATGTGGGATGTCCGCGACCTTGAGCGCAACATGCCCATCATTCGCTGCGTTCTCGACCGCATGATGCAGTATGTGTGCGGGCGCATCGTCTTCCAGTCCCGCACCGGCGACCCGGAGATTGATGAAATTTACGAGGAATACTGGGAAGACTGGTGCGCCAACTACTCCGACATCACCGGGCGGCACGATTTCCAGACCCTCGTCGGCCTCGCCTTCCGCTCCATGCTCCGCGACGGCGATTTTGGCTTCGTCCGCGTCCGCAACGGCGACGTGCTCTCCCTCCAGTCCATTGAAGCCGACCGCATCGGCGACCCCTACAAGATCGGGGCCAACCTGGATGAGAAATACATCTGCGGCATCACGATCAACGACCTCGGCCAGCCCGTCTCCTACGACGTATTCAACCGTACCCGCAACAACACCTACAAGTTCGAACGGCAGGTGGCCGCTGGCGATTTCATCCACCTCACCAACCCCATCCGTACCGACGAATACCGTACCGCCACCTGGCTTTGCTCCGTCCTCCCGCAAGCCCGCGACCTCTACGAAATGTTCGCCTTCGAGCGCGGCGCGGCCAAATGGGCGGCAAGCCATGCCGGTGTTATCAGGACGCAACAGACCGGTCCGGCCAACCGCTACAACTCCGCCAATCAATGGGACGGCAAGACCACCACGCCGGACGGCAAGCCCGCCGTGCAGGTCGAGGGCAACAAGCTCATCCGCCTTGCCGATGGCGAGGATGTCACCGTCTTCAATACCGGCAACCGTCCGTCCGGCGCGTTCGTCAATTACATCGACACCTCGCTGCGCGACATCGCGATGGGCCTCAACGTCCCCTACGGCTTCTTTGATATGACGGGATTCGGCGGCGCGACCGTCCGCCTCGAAACGCAGCAACTCCTTCGCACCTTTCAGCGATTCCAGGGATCGCTTGTCGCGAAACTGCTTCGCCCCGTCCGCCGCTCCGTGTTCGCCGATGGCATCGCCCGTGGCAAAATCCCTCCGCATAAAAACTGGCGCTGGGATCGCTGGTCGTTTGGCCGGTACATCACCGCCGATGTCGGCTACCAGACCGATGCCGACATTACGCTTCTCAACAACGGCCTGAAATCCGCTTCCGGGATCGTGGCCGAAAACAGCGACCAGGGCGAGGACTACGACGATATTGTGGAGCAGCTTGCCAAGGAAGCGAAGATCACGCAGGAAGCCGCGATCAAGTACGACGTGCCCGTGGAACTCATCACCGGCACCCGCTTCCCGCAGGCGACCGAGATGCTGTCCAGCCTCGCGGCATCGAAAGAGCCGCCCCCGCCGCCCGATGCTTCCACTCTCGACGGCAAGACGCTGACCGACCTCACCGGACTGCTCGCCAAGGCCGCATCCGGCGAGATGCCTCGCGCCAATGTCGTCGCCACGCTGGTCGAAGTATTCCGCCTCGACCCCGCACAGGCCGAGAAAATCACACCCGATCCTGTCCCCGTCGCCATGATGGCCGCCGCCGGGACAGGGAAGGGCGCACAGGCCGCAAACGCGGCGAAAGAAAAGAAAATCAAGACCGTCCGTGAGTTTGCCGCCCGTATCCGCCGCAAGCTCGCGTATGATTAATTTAATCATCGCCCATGATTACCGACGCACAGAAACAGGCGGGCAACTACCCGAAAAAGCACATCCGTGTCCACGGCCTGCCCATCAGCATCGAGACGCCACGCGGGTTTATCCGCTCCGGGCAATCCGCCAACGGCACGCCCTGGGCGAACGCCATGTCATGCGATTACGGATATATCCGGGGAACACGCGGGCGCGATGGCGATCACCTCGATGTGTTTGTCGGCCCCAACCCTCGCAGCGAACTCGCCGTTATCATCAACCAGACCGACGCCGCCGGAACGTTTGACGAACACAAAATCCTGCTCGGCTTCGAGCGCGAAGCGGATGCCGTCGCCGCTTATCGCGGGTGTTACCCTCACGGCTGGCGTATCGGGAAAGTCGTTACAACCTCCGTCCGGCGCCTCAAACAATGGATCCGGGAACGCACGACCAAGCGGAAACCGTTCGAGTTTGCCTCGCGCTCCGGCATGAAGGTTTACGACGAAAAAGCTCCGCCCGTACTGCCCGCCATTGCGCAGCCCAAGCTCGACGGCGTGAAAGCCATCGCCACCCGTGACGGCCTCGCCACGCGCACCGGCAACCCGATCACCACGCAACCGCACCTCAACCGCCGCCTTCGTCTCTTTTTCCTCCTCAACCCGAAAGCCCGCCTCGAAGGCGAGCTTTACCGCCACGGCAAACCGCTGCCCGAAATCGCCAGCGCCGTCCGCCACGGTGGATCGAGATCGTCCGCAAAACTGCAACTCCATGTTTTCCCCACCGGAGCCAAAGGAGAAAAGCTGCCCCTGCCGGTCTTCGGCATTCGCCGCGTGAAATCCACCCCGGTCTCTTCGCAGGCCAACCTCGACAAACATTACCGCACGGTGCTCAAGCAAGGCTACGAAGGGCAGGTAATTCGTTCGGGCGACGGCACGGTGACGAAGCGAAAACCTGTGCAGGATGGCGAATTCAGGCTCGTTTCGCACCGTGTCGGGAAACCCGGCAAAGTCGGTTCCGCCACCTTCGTTACGGAGGGCGGGCAGAAATTCCGGGCCATTGCCTCACCCGGTTTTACCGCCGCTCCCGGCACGCTCGTCACCATCAAATACCAGAAACTCACCCGTCGCGGCGTGCCCCGTGGTGGGGGATCGGTAGTAAAAGTTGCCCGCCCGGATGACATGTCCGCCCGTTTGCCTGCCATGATTACGCACACGCTCCACGCCAAACTCTGCGCCCGCCTTGTCCAGTTCGCCAGCACGTCGGAACCCGGGTCGGGCGATGAATCTGCCATCAGGCGAAACAAGTGGCGCATTGCTGGCGGAGGGCTCGCGCTTGCCGGGCTGCTCGCTTATGGTGCCACGATCAAACGCCCCAAAACCGGTTACTCCCAAGGCACCAGATGGACGCACGGATGGGCATCCTCCTCGTCGTCCGCTCCGTCCCCGTCGTCCGCTCCGGCAAAGGTGGTGCGCAAGGTTGCCCGTGATACGCAAAAAGAAGCGTCTGCCGATCTCGCCAGTTTCCGGAAAAAACGCGCAGCTACCGTCCGCAAGGAACTTCGCCTGAAATCGGGCCGTATCGTCTATTTCAACACACAGTCTCCCGACCATGGAAACCGCTTCGCGCCTTCTCTCGATCCGCTGGCTGCTTACCGCAAGGGACGCCGCATGGTCCCGATTGTGAATCGTACCGGAGACGCCGCTCAGGACATCGCCGATATGGTTGCCGGGCGAAAAAAGGAGCCGGGCAAGAAACGCTTTTACGAGAAAGCATGGTTTAAAAACATGGCTGTCGCCACGGCCATCGGTGGAGGCATTCTTGCCGGTCGCCATTACGCCCGAGTCCAGACGAACAAGGGCAATCCGGTGCGCCCGCTTTTCGCTGCGCGCCTTCGCCGCCAGGTTGATCTCGCGTGGGGTGAGATTTCGTCCGCCGAAGCCCGTGCCAGGGGTTGGGATGTCCGCGATGCACGCGGGCGCTCCGCTCGTGTTTACGCTCCCGGTTCAGGCGAGCGCCAGCGTCGCAAAAAGACATGGGGGGAAAAGGCCGACAATCTTCGCCTCGTTCGCAACATCGCCATCGCCGCCGCCGGTATCGGACTCGGCGGCGCGGCTTTTTACCGCCACAAGGCGGGAAAACTCGCCGGTCAGGTCGCGAGCCTTCGCGCCAGCGGAAAGATTCCGGTCAAGAGCATCGTCAAACTTCCCGAACAGATTGAGCGTCGCATCACTCCACGCGGCGGCGTGCCGGCCTGGAATTAACAACCCTTTCATTTTTCCATGACCATCCTCCTCTACTTCGTCCTCGGTCTCGCGGCATTTCTCCTCACCAGCATTGTCCTGCTGGTCTTCGCCTTCATGTGGTGCTGGTTCATCGCTCGCTGGAAACTCAGCTACGACCGTCGCCGCGCACGCTTCGCGGGACGGGTTGACACTCCCAAACCAGCATAACATCGCCATGAGCACTTCCTCCACTGCCACTTTCGCCAAGCGTCGCATCACCGAGCTTTCTGCCAAGGCCGAAAAGATCGAATTTCTCCGTCGCGATCCCGCCACCGGTCGCATTCTCGCCAACGAGGAAGATGATGATTCAGGTGTGGGTGGCAAAGTCGCCATTGCGGCCGGAGCCACCGCTGCCGCCGCCGGTGGCGCTGCGTATGCGCGTGGTCGTTTTGCACAAGCGAGCGGTGTTGCCCCTCGCTCCGGTAGCAAGTTCGCTCCGCGCACCACTATGAATACCCTCAAGCAGGGTGGACAGCTCCTCGCCGAGGATGCCGCAAGACTCGGTAAAACCGGTATCGATGTCGCCAAACAGGGGCTTGCGAAGGGACGTTCACTGCTTCGCAAGGCAGGCGGCTTCCGTGGCATCACCAAAACTTTCGTCCGGTAGTCAGGCCGGATAACACGAGCAGCATAGGTTGACTAGCGGCGTCGGGCATGAATTTGTCCGACGCCGCTTTTTCTTTTTCCCGCGCCCGCAATAAGGACGGCGAGTTTGCCACGCAGGGTTCGGCGCCGCCCGAAAGCATGGCCCGCGCTTATCCCGCTTCCCGCCCGCTCCGCGCTCGCCTCGCCGGGCACGACATCATTGCCCGCATCCGGGAAAAAGCCGCCCGCAAGGCGGGCATCGCCGCCGAACTCGAAACCCGTATCCAGAGGCCGCTTACACCCGTCGAATTCGCCACCCTTCGCCAGTTTGCCCGCGCCCGTGGCGAACACGAGTTTTCCGGCAACTACTACCCGGCCAGCGAGCGCCGCACCGATCGCACCATTCGCAATGTCGGCATCGGGATCGGAGCCGCCGGGCTCGGCTACGGCGCATACCGCGTCGGGCAACTCGCCAAGGCATCGCAGGCTACATCCGAAGCAGCCCGCCAGAGCGCGGATGCCGTCAGTGAAGCCGCTCGTGAAGGCGTCAAGGCCGCCCGTTCTTCTCGCCTCGTTACCGCCCGCATCTATCGGGGGATCAAGGAAGGAAAGCGCCAGCTCACCACCTTCCCCACGTTCAGCCGTATCGGGAAATCCATTGCCTCTCGTATTCGAAAATGAAAACAAAATCCTGGCAACTCCACAGCGTCTTTGCCTCTGGCAAGGTCGATAAAGACAGCGGCATCATTCGCGACGTTTCCATCATTACCGGCGGTCTTACCGCTCGCGGACACGATCTCGACGTCGATGAAACCACGCTCGCGCAAATGCTCGAATGCTGCACTGCACGCGGGCAAGTGCCGGTGAAAGAAAACCACAAGAGCGGCGTCGAAGCCGTTACCGGCTACCTCACCAATTTCCGGATCGACGGCAACAAGCTCAAGGGCGACTGGCACCTGCTCGGTTCGCATCCCCGCCGCGATCAATACCTCGAAACCGCCGAGCGCATGCCCGGCGGCGTCGGCCTGTCCGCTTCGTTTATCGGCCCGGAAAAACCCGGAAAAGGCCGCGATGGCCGCGCCAAGGCGCGCTGCACGGAAGTCCTCTCCGTCGATCTCGTTCCCACTCCCGCCGCCAATCCGGACGGCCTGTTCTCCGCAAAAGTTGACACTTCGCGCGGCGGTATGGAACCCGATCCCGTCAATCCCGACAAGAAAGAGCCGACCCTCGCCGATGTCATGGCGACGCTCGGCAAGATCAACGAGCGCCTCGACGCTCAGGAACAGTTCAACCAGTCCGTCACCCAGGCGCTCAACCCGCCCTCGCTCGAAGACCTTTCGCAGATGAGCCCGGAACAGCTTGCCGATATCGGACTCTCTCCCGAAGACGTGCAGCAAGCCCTCGCCGAAGCCGGTGGCGGCGACGAACCCGCTCCCGGCGGCGACAAAGGGGAGGACGATCCTCGCGACAAGGCGCTGGCCGCTCTCCAGAAAACCGTCACCGAACTCACCGCCCGCCTCGACAAGCAGGCCACCGACGCCGAACAGGCCGAACTCGAACACCACTTCGAGACGGTCGAAAAGACCATCGACCAGTTGAAGGCCGAAAACGACGCCCTCAAGGAAGCCATGAAGGCTGGCGGCACCACTCCCGTCACTCCGCAAACCGGCAGCGACATCGTCCACTTCGGCGGCAGCGCCGATGGCAAATTCGAAAAAGCCATCGAACTGGCGATGAAGGACGGAAAGACGCCCCGCCACGTTGCTTTCTCCACCGTCCAGAAGACCGATCCCGCCGCCTACCAGGACTACCTCAAGCGCATCGGAGTCACCAAATAACCGATACGCGCCACCCGTAACCGCCAACACCGCACACCACCATGTCTGTTGAATTTTACAGCCACACCAAGAGCTACCGCGCAGCCGCCGATCTCGATGCCTATGTCATCGTGGCGAAAGACGGCGACAAGGTGAAGCTCGCCGCCGTCACCGATACGCCCATCGGGGCTACCAGCGCCAACGTCAAGACCGGAGACCTCGTCACCGTCCGCCTCTTCAACGCCGGAGGCACCACCTTCGTGAAGCTCGGCGGCGATGTCGCCATCAACGCCGAACTCAAGGTCGGCGCGGGCGGCAAGGCCGTCACCGATGGCGATGGAGCCGCCATCGGCACCGCCGAGCAGGCGGGCACTGCCGACGACGTGATCGAGGCGCTCACGTATTCCACGCCCGTCCCTCCCGTCGAGGAACCCCCTATCGTAGGCGGATAACCCCCTGATCGCACCACGCGCACCAACGTAACCAATCGATAACTACAAAGGATCCACACCATGTATAACAACGCCAACGCGATCATCCGCCCCGAGCTTTCGACGCTCGTGGAGGAAGCCGCCGCCGCCGATAAGTATTTTATCGCGAGCAAGGTCTTTCCTCCCTTCAACAGCGAGACTGCCACCGGCCAGTACCTGAAGATCACCAAGAACAGCGGCGAGCTTCAGAAGAAGAACGTCACCGAACGCGCCCCCAAATCTCCCTATGGACGCGTGGACCGCACCTATGTCACGGACAACTTCTCCTGCGTTGACCGTGGTCTTGAAGAGGCGCTGGACGACGCTGCCACCGCCAAGATCAAAAACTTCTTCGGTCCGCAGGGCGTGGAGGGCACCACCTCCAAGCTTGTCCTCCGCTCCGTCATGCTCGGCCATGAGGACCGCGTGGCAGGCATCGTCATGAACCCGGCCAACTTCGACCACGCCGAAGCCGCCGTCGAATACGCCGCCGCCGCGCAGGAAACCGCCACGCCGCACATCGACATCCAGAACGCCATCAAGCGCCTCCAGAAGCGCGGCGAACTGGTCAACGCGCTGGTCTGCAACCGCGATGTGTTCGACTACATCCGCAACTGCCAGAAGATTGCCACGTGGCTGTTCGGCCCCCTCGGCGGCGGTCAGAACGTCACCGCCGAGATGCTCGCCAAGGCGTTCGGCATCGAGCAAATCCACATCGCCGACGCCACCATCGACGGCTCGCCCAAGGGCAAGATCGCCGACGCCGACTACATCTGGACGCCGGACTATATCTGGCTCGGCAACGTGCAGGGCGGTCCCCTCGAAGCGGGCGGCGCGGGCCGCACCATCGTCTTCACCGGCGATGCCGCCTCTCTCTTCGTCACGGAAACCTACCGCGACGAAAAAATCCGCTCCGACATCGTCCGCGTCCGCCAGCACACCGACGAAAAAGTGGTGTCGCAACCCTGCGGCACCCTGATCGAAACCGGTTGGGATCCGGCGCCCGCCCAAAACTGACCCGCCTGATCCGGCTGACCCGCTCCGATTGACGAGGCCCCCTTCACCGGGGGCCTTTTTTATTTCTCCCGAAGAATGAACGAATTTACCCAATGTATGGACAGCGTCTGGCCGGTGTCCGACAATATGTTCGGCGAGCCGGTGACGCTCAACGGCGCGGGATGCCGCGCCATCGTCGCCGATTTCGATTTCGCTGTCACGGTCGGCCAGGCATCCAACCGCTCTCGCCAAGTAACGGGAACCATGACGCTGCGTCTCGCCGACTGGATCGACTCCGGGGCGAAGCAGGGCAGCCACGTCGTCATTCCCTCCATGCCCGCGCTCGGCACGATCCGCGTCGCCAGCGAACCCGCCCGCAACCGTTCCACTGTCCGCGTCACCCTTACGGCCCTCGTCAGCAACTGATCGCGCCACCACCATGCCTGCCTTTGTTCCCGTCACCCTTTCAATCGAACGCGCCTTTGTCGAATTGCTCTGCGACAATGGCTCGCTGTCCGGGCTGGAAGTCGTACCCGCCTCCGACCGCGACGCCGATGTGCCGCCGCTGCACGCCTTTGTCCTGTGCGTCAATGCCAACCCGCTCCTGCCCGCCGGTCCGATCTACAAGCCCGATGTCGTCGTGACCCTCGTTACCAACATTCACGACCACACGCAGGCCGTCCGGGAGCGCTGGCTCAAGGCGATTCAGTTACGGCTTCGGGACGTGGGCCTCGCAATGCAGGACGACGGGATGGAATTCCTCTCGAAGGATGGCGTTCGTATCAAGGGAATCATCACAACCGGCATGAGGGAAATCTCCCGCGACGACCAGACGGGCGATACCTTTGACCTGACTGCCGGCATCATCATCGATTGATGTTACGCGGGCACGTGGGGGGGGGGGGGGGGCGGGGGGGGGGGGGGGGGGGGGGGGGGCCGGGGGGGGGCGGGCGGGGGGGGGCCGGCGGTCG
>JAISAX010000562.1 GCA_031266495.1 Opitutaceae bacterium | reverse complement strand
GGAGGCGTCAGTGGCGGGAGGTTCGTCGCGCTGCCGCAAGGCCCGCGAGGAGGAGTGCGGCCAGTCCGGCAAACGCAGCGGCGGTGGCAGGCTCGGGAACGGGAACAAGCGTATCCATGCGAATCGCCGCGATCTGGTCGGCGGAGAGCACGCTGTCGTAGATGCGCACGTCGTCAATAAGACCGGCGGGACTGCGGTTGCCGCTGTACTCTTGCCCGCTGCCAAGACGCAGGCGGTAGTCCCTGCTTGCGATGGAAAGGGAGGCAACGCTTCCCTCGTTCAGAGTGCGAGCGGCGGCATCCAGTTGCAGGAGCGGGGTGCCGGTGTCGGTTCCGCCTGCATAAAAGTTCACATTGTTACTTGTGGCGGTACCATCGTAGCTGACGGCGAGGAAAACCCAGCCGGAAGACACATCAATGCTGTTTGTGGTAGTGACGGAGGCGCCATTTACCCAGAGTTGCAATTTTACGCTTGTGAGAGTGGTGTTTTCCAGACGGAAGGAAAAGCCGTTGGTGCCGCTACTCGCCACACTGATGAGGCGAGTGGGGCTGGCGGCCAGACCGGAAATGTTGACCCACAGGGAGGTGGTAAGGGACGAAAAACCGTCGGTGAGTTCCGTCACATTCGTTCCGGCTCCAACATTGGATCCTGTGTTGCTGTCACCGGCGTTGGTACCGTCGAACGAGAGCGCGTATCCGGCTCCGGAAGGAGTGTTATTCAGCGTCCCCCACGAAACAGCAGTGTTGGTGCCTCTGTTGAGGGTGATGTCGCCGTCGGCGGCGGAGCCGGAGTTGGCGGCGGTGGCGCCGGAGCCTTCATCAAAGGTGTAGTGGACAAGTGGTGACGGGATTGTCTGGGCAAGCGCGGCGCCTGTCAGGGACGCGAGGGCAAGGGTGGCTGCGAGGCAGCGAGGGAACGATGGAATGATCATGGTTTTTTCGGGTTTCAGGTTTTTGCAGATTGATCGTACGGTAACGCACTTGATAGAGCAATAGTAGTTAACTGATCAAGATATTTTTGAAAATTGCTCTATTTTTGCATGGACGGGATTTTTCAAAACGGACTGGCTGCGCCCGGATGCGGAGTTCACGGCGGACACTCTCTGACGGAGAGAGAAGGGGGGGGGGAATTGATGTTACGCGCTGATGTTACGCGTTCCTTAACCTCGCCACTTTGGCAACCATTTGAATTTGGGGCCTACCCAAGACCTGATCGCGCCATTGCTGGCGGTGAGGATGAGCTTGAACCAGTATTGATATGTGGCACCTGGTGTGCCGCCGGCGAAGTGACGGGCGAAGGTGATCGTTGCCTCGTCACCATCGTCCGCCGTGAAGTTGCGCGTGAAAAAGATCGCGCCGGAGGAGAAACTGTAGCTCCCGAACACCTGCACCTGGGCCTTGCTGTGACTCGGCGAAAGTCGTGAATTGGGTATGAGACCCGGAAATGAATGGGGTCCTATTGGGCTTGGGGGATAGGGTCGCGGAGGGATCGCAAACGGGCCGCAGGTTTGCGAGGCGGTTGCGGGCACGATGCGGAGGGTGTGCGAGGGTATGTTGCATCGGTGGCGTGGCTACTTGTCGCTGGTATCGTCAAGGCGTTCGGCCTCGCCGGCGTGGATGTAGATGATTTTGGGGCCGCGCCGCTTCCATTTGTTGGCGGGGATGACGCCGCTGTTGATCCAACTGTAGATGGTGTTCACGTGGACGCCGAGGGCGCGAGCGAGCCGGGAGGGGCGAATCCATCCGACAGGCGTGCCATCCTGCACGACGCGCCATGTATCCACGCCCGCCCGCTCCAGTCGCGGGAGCGGCGCGAAGAAGGTCAACTGGGCGGGATCATCCCGGCGGGGTCGGTTGAGCGTAGCCATGGGCTTTATGCGGCGGATGTGGCGGTAATTCCGGTTGTGGTTGTGACGTGAGCACGGGTGATGTCCACGGCCAGCGGCCGCGTGAAAAGCGACAGCCAGGGCGAGCCTGCGACGCACCAGTTGCCGGTGAGGGCGGTATGACCTGCGATGCGATGGTTGAGCGCCTGCGTCATCCGGGCGGCACGGCGGGCATCGCGCTTGCCGTGCTTGCCGGCCCAGGTGGTCGGGTCAGCGGGTGGCAACGCGCACGGCAGGCACACGTTCACGCTGCGCTGGAGCCGGGCGATGTGTTTCCACTCGCGACGGGTGGGCAGGCCGTTGATCGTGACCATCCAGCGCACGCGGGGGCGGCTCTTTTTCACGACGGGCCTCCTTTCTTCGTCTCGGTCGCGATGGCCGCTTGCAGGCGGAAGAATTTGCCAAGCGTGCGCTGGATGGCGACGCGGAAGTCGAGCGCCTTGGCATCGGGGTTGCGGATGCCGGCGCTGGCCTTGTAGAGGCGCACGTCCTGGGCGATGGAGATCAAGAGGCCCTCGTCGCCGGCGTGGTCGATGGCGAGCTGGGTGCAGCCTTGGCGGAGGCGGGCTTGCAGGGCGTCGCGCCATGCTGCGTCGGAGCCGCGTGGGAAGTCGATGCCGCAGGCGGCCTCGTAGAGTTGCACGAGTTGGGCGCGCATCTTGTGTTCGAGGTCTTCGGTGGTGGTGGGCTTTTTCATCGGGCGTGATTGTTTTTCAGATACAGTGAGGGCGGGTGACGGGGCGCTCGGTCAGCGAGCGCCTTTGGTGAGGAGGGCGATGGCGGCGGTGACGTCGGCGGGGGAGAGGTCGCGGTCGGCGGCGTCGGCGGCACCGCGGGCGGCTTCGATGACGTCGGCGATGCAGCGCAGGGAGCCGCCCTTGCGGGGGCGGTCACGGAAGGCGTTGACGAGGTCGCGGCGGGTGCCGGCGTCAAATTCCGGAGCGCCGGAGGCGAGCCAGGTGTCGATGTCCTCGTCACGCAGGCCGTTTTCCCAGTCCTTGCGCAGGGGGGGCAGCGTGCGTTCAAGGAGTTGCTGCGCCTCGAGCATGGCATCGTTGCGTCCGGCCAGAAGGGCGTTGTAGGCGGTCGGTATTGTGGCGACGATGACGCGGGCGTTGGGGGCTTCGTTGACCAGCGATTTGATCGTCTTCATGAGGAGGACGCCGCCCTCGTGAAACTCATCGAGCAAGAGTGTGGTGGGGCTGGCTTGCAGGTGTTCGATGATGCGCCGCCACGTGAGCCCGGCGTTTTTCTCGATGGTGACGCAGAGGGCTTCGGCGATGCCGGTATTGATGGCGGTGCGGTTGTCGCACCAGTTTTTGTTGACGTTGGCGAAGGCGGTGTCGGCAGGGGAGAGGCGGCGGAGGTGACGCAGGGAGATGCTTTTCCCGGTGCCGGGGGTGCCGATGAGCCAGCCGACGTGCCGGTCGGTGGTGACGCCGCGGAGCCGCTCGAAGAGCGAGACGGCGTAGCGGAGGATGGGCAGGGTTTCGTAGATGGCCTCGCCGGTGTCCAGTCCGTCGATACGGGCGACGAGGCGGCGGAGGCGGGATGCCCATTTTTCGCGGGTGCGATCGGTGAGGCGTCCGGGCTCGCGATTGCGCAGGGTGCGCACCCAGGAGTCCACGGTAAGCAGTTCGGCCTTATAGCGGTTGACGAAGGCCTTGTCGGTCTCACCCAGATTTTTCTGGTGAAGGGCGACGCGGGCAACCATGCGGTCGATCTCGTCGGGGATGAGGGCGGGGCCGTTGTGGGCGGCGCGAGCCGGGAGGGAGGCGGTTTGTTCGGTGGTGTCGGCGGTATTCATGTCGGGTGTGTCGTATTGCTGTTTCTGATATGCCTGCGGGCGTTGTGCCCGCTGGCGAAGGTGTGGGTGGGGCGGGGTCAGTCGTCGTTGAGGTAGGAGAGCAGGCGCTCCGCAGCCTCTGCGCTGGGCGCAGGCAGGGGAGCGACGCGGGACGTGGGAGTGTCGCAGGTGATGCGTGTGACCCGCGCGGCTCCGGGGGCCTCCGGCGAAGCGGGCGGTGGGGTGGGGACGCCCGCGCCACGAGAGGAGGGGGGAAGCGATTCCACGCGCCCGGCTGCGGCGAGGATGGCATCGGTTTCCTCCGGGCTGGTGCCGCGATTGGCGGCGGGCAGGTCGATGCGCAGGCTGTTGCCGCGTCCGTCGTGCGTCTCGCGGCGGATGGCTCCGGGGGCGCGGCCCTTGCCGTGGATGGCCTGGTATTGGGCGGAGGCGTAGCGGAGACGTCCGCGCCGGCTGTCGTGGCCGTCGCGGTGGCGGTCCCATTCGGCGAGGACCACGCCGGGCTGGCGGATGGCGAAGTCCGCCATGCCGAGCCATTCGCCGGGGGCCGCGTGCGCCTGCATCTGGCCCGGCGTCCAGCCGCGCGCCTCCGCCCATGCTGGGCAGAATTGTGCAATGCGCTCGCGGGTGACCCTGCCCTCCGCCTTGCGACCGGCAAAGACGGCGGCTCGGGCGGGATCGGCGATGTCGTAGCGCAGTTCCACGGGGTAGTTGTGGCCGAGCGCGGAGAACAGGGCGGTGTTGGCGTAAAAAGCTCCGTCCGCGCCGAACACCTTGCTTTTGGTGGCTGCGTAGCCGTGGCGTAGTGCGCATCCCGTGACGCCGGGCTTCAGCCGCCAGATGGTTTCCTCGTCAAGGGCGCGCAGGGGGGCGTCGGCGGCGCGGTGCTCGTCCCAGACCGCCTGCGGAGTGCGTCCGCGCAGGATCGTGCCGTGTGAGACGGTGTCGTTCCAGTCCTCCATCGCCCTGCGCACGATCTGCATCATCTCCGACATGGAGGGCACGCCAACGGTGCGCGGATCAAGACGCCCCTCGCGGCAGGCCATCCAGATTTTGTTTCCACGTTCGTATTCGCCGCGTGTCTTTCCGAGGTAAAGATGGGCGAGGCCGCGAGTAGTCATCTCGGCTGCCATGCGTTTATGAATACCGCCGAAGCCCATTTCAATGAGCTTGCCCTTGGCGGTTTCGGAGAGGACGACGTCGATGTCGCAGGCGCGCAGGGGGGCCACGACAGGGCGCTTGGCCCACGAGCCGTGCTCGTGACGGATGACGCGGGGGAGGCCCGTGTCGGCGAAGAGTTGCTGGTAGAGCCAGAGGATGGCGTAGCAGCCGTAGGCATCGGTGTTTTGCGACCAGAGAGAGTGGCCGCAGAAGCGCAGGGTGGCTTCGTCCATGGTGGCCAGGCACTGGGCGCGGACCATGCGAACGCCGTAGCGTTCGGCGCAACGATCGAGGCCGCGTTCGCCCCGGCCTTCGGCGAGAGCATAGCGTTGGTCGAGGGCGTCCCAGAGGGCGGTGCCGACTTCGGTGTAGAAGGGCCAGTCGAGCGTGAGGTCGTCGGACACAAACACGTCTCCGGCCCGCTTGGGCCGCTCGATGCCGTCGCGGTCAACGAGGGTGTTGGCGCGGGGGGTGAAGGTGGTGCGAAGGGCGGCGCGTTTGGGACCGCGGGCGCGCTCGGCGATCTCCTTGCGGATGAGCTGGCGCACCTGCGTGTCGATGGCGCCGGGGGGCAGTCCGCCCCCGGCGAGGCGGGTGGCGAGGGGCGGGGGCAGCAGCGCGGGGCGGTTGCGCGCCAGCCAGCGCAGCGCTCCGGTGACGTTGGGGTGCGCGATGTTGCCCGCTGGCGTGATGCGCAGGGCGATCTGCGCGGCATGGCGAAGCGCTTCGGCGGACAGCGCCTCGACCGCTGGCGGACGCCCGAGGCGCGATTGCCCGGCCTCGGGTGACGGCCCGGACAACCAGCGGCGCAACGTCCCCTCCGGCACGTCAAGACGGCGGGCAATCTGCCGCGCCGCTTCGCCCGCCGCCGCCGCCGCCTGTGCCGCTTCCATCAGGTCTGTGCGCTCCGATACCATGCCTACGCCTCAAGCTCCCGGTTGGCCCGTTTTTCCCGGCGTCCGCCGTGGCCTCGCTGCCGCAGCACTTCGCCCGCTTCGCGTGACACGGCCGTCAGCACTTCCACCGGCCAGTGGGGCACCGCCGCCATTGCCTGCTCGATGATGTGGCGCTTCTCCGTCGCACTGAAATGCGGCGCTCCCTCCTTGTCGTTTGCATCCCAATACGACAGGGAATGCGTCCGGATAAAACCGCTCCGGGCGTTGCGGTAATGCCCCGTCTCGTTTCTCGGCTTCCCCTTCGTCGCCAGCCGCCCCGCCTCACCCGCCCGCTTCCTTCCCTCAGACGGCTCTCCCTCCCCTTCGCCTCCGGCTTCATTTTGCTCCTGCAAAAACTGCCGCGTGGCACGTTCGTTGTCGAAGTCGATCTCTGGGTGCTCGGCGGCCGCCTTCGCCGCTGAAATGAGCTGGTAGGCGCGACGTTTTTTGAAGCCGAACTCCGCCTCGCAAAACGCGGAGAACGTATCATGAGTTTTGCGATACAGCTTGCGTTGGCAAATCTCCATGAGAGCGTTGCCGACCTCAATGAATGTCTTGGCTCCTTTGCGGACGATCCGGGTAAGCCGGACCAAATCAGCCTGCTCTTCGCAGGAAAGCGACGAATCCGTCACGACCGTCGGCAGGGTGTCGTCTGTATGTGTGTCGCGGCTCACTTCGCACCTCCTTTTGTCGAGCGGGGACGGGGCTGGCGGCGGCGGGGCCATCGACCGGAAAGCCAGTGGCGTATCGTAGGCTCAGATACTCCTAGTTCCAATGCGATTTTCTGCACAGGCATGTCGCGCATCCGCCATATCTGTTTGGCCAGATCGTGAGTCTTGATCCGCATTCCGATCCCGTAGGGATCAATGGTTGTCTCAATGGCGACCCTCAGCGCTTCATACATGTCGGCGCTCCCTGACTTGGCCTGCCTGTCGATCTCCATCAACAGGGCTCGCCAAGTGCTGGCGGCCTCTTCATCGGAGAGAAAGAGACCGCGCTGGACCAAGTTGAGAATCAGCGTCTGGCTGAAGGGACTAAGGCTGCTCATGCCGCCACCTCCCCCATCTCGCCGGCGTTTGCCGTGGCCAGTGTCGTCGCTGGCGCGGGTTTGCGGGTGCTTTGCGTGGCCGTGGAGCCGGGTGTTCGGGCCGAAGCGGTGTCAGGGAGCCACGTGCCGGCTGCGATGCTGGTGTTGAGCTTGTTCATCGTGCGGGCAGGCACATGGTCCGGGTGGGCGCGGAGCACCCGCTGCGTCTGGTCCTGCCAGCGCGGGGAAATGTCTCCCTGCTCGCGCTGGTAGCGGAAGCTTTCGCGGATATAGATACGGAGCGTCTGCCGGTCATCCTTGTCCGCCGAGCGGAGCAGCTTGCGGATGGTGTCGCGGGCGATCTCGCCGCGCTCGCGGTCATATTCGCCAAGGGTGGCGCGCTGCGGATCGTGCAGATGGTTGAGCCGGGTGAGCCGATAGCTGTAAAGGGCTTGGGCGCACTGGCAGCACACGTGATAGACAAGGTCGTAGGGGAGGTCGATTTTCATGGTGATAGTGATGTTGTGGATACGGGTTGCGGGTGAGAGGAGGATGGCTAGATGGGTGTGCCCTCGGTGTCTCTGTGGTCGGAAATATCGACGCCGAGGGCGCGCAGGCGCTTGTGGCGCTCGATGCCTTCGCGGAGAAAGGCCTCGACGGTGGCCTCGCTGGGAGGCAGGCGGGACGGCGTCTCCGGCTTCGGCTCGCGGCCCTGTCCGGAGAGATCGACGCCCACGCCGTCTGGATCGTGCGGCGGACACCGGTAAATGAGGATGGCCGTGGCGAGCATGCACAACGCAATGATGAGGGGGATAATGTCTCCGGCTGTCATTTGCGGCCTCCCTTCCCCTCGCAAGCAGCGGCGGTGAGCTTGAAGTGCTCATCAATTATGGCGTCAGCGGCGTTGCGCAGGCGCTCCATCGCGCCTTGACGCAGGATCGTAAGCCCTACGATGAAGCGGTCGGTGGTGGCAGTGGAAGTCCCGATCTCCTCTTGGTAGGAGTCGCAGATAAGGCGTAGAAGGCTGTCCACTTCGCCGACACAGTCTTCCAAGTGGATGCGGACCTCAGTGCTCATGATTGCACCTCCCCATGCTGACGGACGAAGGCGCGATAGCGGGCGGCGTAGTTGTGGTGGTCGGGGAATTGACCCTTCAGCACACGATAGAGTGTGCCTCGATGTATTCCGAATGATGTCGCCGCTGCACAAAGCAGGGGAAACATAGTTTTAGGGTTTCCGGGCGGTCTGATTTGGGTTGGGTTCTTCATAGTTGCCTGCATGATGATGACAGCAAATCGGACCAAATCGGACCGATCAATAAAAATCTGACCAAATGGACGATAATTCTGACTTTTCGGACCGGACCGATGCATTGGCTCACCATCTGGGCATTCGTATTGCCGAGCTAACTGATCGGCTGAATCTCTCTCGCGATTCACTCATGGGATATCGGACTGGACGGTATCCAATCTCTGCGAAGGCTTGGCGAAAACTAGAGTCTGCTGAAATGGCAGCGGGCATTTTACCAAAGAAACAGGTGCCGAATCTGCCTCGGACAGCACTCACATTGCCACCGTTGACGCCTGCTGAACGCGAAGCCTTTGACAAAAAGACGATGGATGAGCTGACCGATGAAGACTGGGTGCGAATCGCGACAGAAGAACCGGAGGAGACTAAAGAGTTTATCGAGACGTTAGAAAGGCTTCGGAAGATCGGAGAAAAATCCCCTGAAATCGCGGAGGCAGCGCGCAGTGCCATTATTCAATACCATCAAAAAGCTACGGCGAATTTCCAGCGATTTGCCGCCGAGCAAAGGCGAATATTCGAAAATCTGGCGAGACTGTTCCGTCCTCCCCCTCCCCCCAAGGAATAGCCTCCCCAACGCCAACCCCTTTGCCCATTTTTTTGTCTCCCAATGGGAGACATTTGCTGCCCTTATTTATGAAATAGGCTAATTTTGTGCACAATGGTGCACTTTTTAGCATCGTTCTAATTTGGTGAATGCGTGATTTACGCACAACACACACATTACGAACGGCATACAATGTCCGTGATGCGTGATTCGCGTTAAATACACGGAATGTCCAAGACGACAGCCAAAACCGCCAAAACCACACGCAAACCGGGCCAAAGCCCCTGCAAGCCGGCGCTCGCCGCTCCCGCCAAGCCGCGAGCCCCACGCGACAACGACCCAGCCAAGCTCACCTACGTCCCCACGACACAGGTCGTCAAAACCGGAGCCGATGACCGCGGCAACCCCACCTTCAAGATCGTCCAAACAGACAAGCCCGTCGCATGGATGCGTGCCTCCCAACTCGCTCGCGCCCTCGGTGTCTCCACTCGCACCATCTACTGTTGGATGGCCACCGGCGTCATCCCTTCCGACAAGTGGGAACGTCGCGGCCCCAGGATCATCTACATCGCCGCCTCCGAGTTCGAGCGTCTCCGAGACACAGGCGAAAAATAATCACGCCCCCCGCCTCAGCATCTGGCAAAACCCGCGCAAGTCCCCCACAAAGATTGCGCGGATTTTCAACCCTTTCGCAAGACCCCCAACAGACCCCATTCATTTTCACCAAGCGGATTTTCGCCCGAATTCCAGCCGATTCCAGCGAAATCAAGGCGTTTCCACCCTTTTCGTGCATTTCGCCGAGTCAGGTTGCACCCGGCGAGCGTGCCTCTGGCCACGCGGATCGTGAGAGTGCGGCTGACATCGACGCCGGAGGCAGCTTTGGCCGTCTGGTTGGGGAAGACGAGGTTTGGCGGGACAGGGTCGGGCATCGGGATCGGGATGGATGCCGTCGAGACCGGATCGGGGATCATCCAGGTCATGTCGAGGACGGCCTTGCCGCAATTTTCGGCGTGAACCAATCGCCATTCCGGCTGATACAGTGCCCCGATGAAACGTCGCGAATTCCTGAAAACATCCGGCCTGGGACTTGTCGGCCTTTCCTTTCTCAAGCTTCCCGTCGCAGCGGCCGGTGCGTCGTCGGCTCCGGCCACCGACTCCGGGACGCGGCACATCGGGAAGGCACAGCCCTTCAGCTACGCCTGGCTCAAGGGCCACGCCCGCACCCTCGCCGACGCCGCCTGGCGTCCCCCGGAAGACCGGCTGCCGGACAGCGTGAAGGCCCTCGACTGGGACCAGTACCAGGCCATCCGTTATCGCGACGATTATGCGCTCTGGAACAAAACCGATGCGAAATTTCGCGCGAAGTTTTTCCACCTCGGCCTTTTCACGCACCATGCCGTGCATCTCTACGATCTGCGTGACGGGGTGGCTCGGGAAATTGCCTACGACCCGGCGATGTTCGACTACGGCAAGAGCGGACTCGACGAAGCCGCCTTGCCGCCGGATCCTGGCTTTGCCGGCTTCCGCCTCAATTTCCATACCGACTGGCAGCGCGATGTCGCCGCCTTTCTCGGGGCGAGTTACTTCCGGGCGGTGGGGGCCGAGATGCAATATGGCCTTTCCGCCCGCGGCCTCGCCATCGATTGCGGCATGGACCGCCCGGAGGAGTTCCCCCGCTTCACGTCCTTCTGGTTCGAGCCTCCCGCCAGCGATTCGAGCAAGGTGACTGTTTACGCCCTGCTCGATTCGCCGAGTGTGACCGGGGCGTATCGTTTCGATATAATGCCCGGCGGCACGCTCGTCATGGACCTCGACGCGGCGCTCTATCCGCGCAAGGAAATCGAGCGCATCGGCATCGCTCCCCTCACCAGCATGTACCAGTGTGGCGCCAATGACCGTCGCATGGCCAACGACTGGCGCCCGCAGATTCACGATTCCGACGGCCTCGCCTTGTGGACCGGCGCGGGTGAGTGGATCTGGCGTCCGCTGACCAATC
The DNA here is from genome assembly GCA_031266495.1 of Opitutaceae bacterium. The sequence continues at coordinate 2,777 of JAISAX010000562.1, read as the reverse complement.
CGGCTACCCTGCGTTTCAACGCATATGCGGACGAGAACCCGCGCGGTTTCGGCCTGCTCCAGCGCGACCGCAATTTTGATCACTACCAGGACGACGGCGTTTTTTACGACCGCCGCCCCAGCCTCTGGGTCGAGCCGCGGGGCGATTGGGGCAAGGGCTCCGTCCAGCTCGTCGAGATTCCCACGGAAGACGAGACCTTCGACAACATCGTCGCCTTCTGGAATCCCGCCACTCCGCCGAAGGCCGGCGAGGAGCTGTTGTTCGGTTACCGCCTCCACTGGGGCACGGTCATGCCGGTGAGCAGCCCGCTGGCGACCGTGGTGCAGACGCGGACAGGCATCGGCGGCGTCGTCGGTCGCAAGCGCACGTACGAATCCTGGCGATTCGTGGTCGATTTTGCGGGAGGCTCGCTGCCCATGCTGGGCAAGGATGCCCGGGTCGAACCGGCCATTACCACCTCGCATGGCGAAATCGAGATCACCTCGGCGCGCCCGCTCGCCTCGATCAACGGCTATCGCGCCATGTTTGACCTGAAGTCCATTAAAAACGTCCGCGAGCCGGTCAACCTGCGCCTTTACCTGCATGCCGACGGCCTGCCGCTCAGCGAAACCTGGCTCTACCAGTGGAGCCAGCCGGCGTAGCAGGGATCACCGACCTTGACGGACTCATATCCCGCACTTTCCGGTTCTCGCGACATGGGTTCCACAGTAAATGCTCAAGCGGCCAGATCGTTGCGCACGGCAGCGGTTTGGCACTTGGCCCGAGCAAGCCGGATACGTGGCCACCGGGCGCATGGATTCTGGCGTCTTGTCAGGCGAATTTGAGGCCGACCGCCCAAACGATTTCGAACAAACCCGCAAGAACAAGAAGAATCCAGGGCATGATAAGACTGGTAGATTGCCAAGGTCGTCCCTGAATGCGGTGAGGAGAAGTGAAGTCGTCTTCACATCCGAAAAACATCAACATGCGGAAGAGGCCGAACTCGTCAAAAATCCCATGGTGCGATAACGCCAGACGGCCCTCCCAAAACTCTGTGTCCGAGCTCCGTGTCCTCCGTGTCAAAAAAAACTCCGTCCGGAATTTTCAGAACCGCCACCCTTCTCCTCAGCCGACTGCGACCGCCTCGGCGTTCGGTCGGAGGATGCCTTCGCGGATCATGAGCTCGGCGTTCTGCACGGCGTTGAGCGCGGCGCCCTTCCAGAGATTGTCGCCGCTGACCCAGAAGCTGAGGCCGTTGTCGAATGCCGTGTCGATACGCAGGCGACCCACGCCGCACTTCACCTTTTCGGCAAAATCGAGCGGCGTCGGATACTTTTTGTTCGCCACGTCATCGACGAGCACCGCGCCCGGGAACGCCTCGATCGCGGCGCGCGCTTTTTCAACGCTCACCGGACGCCCGAACTCCGCGCTCACCGAAACCGAGTGCGCCCGCACCACCGGCACGCGCACCGTGGTGGCCGACACCTTCAGGTCGGGCAGGCCCATGATCTTGCGGCTCTCCTGCGCCATCTTCGTCTCCTCGCCGGTGTAGCCGGTGGCGTCAAACGTATCGATTTGCGGGATACAATTGAACGCGATCTGGTACGGATAAACCGTGTGCGCGACCGGTTCGCCCTTCGCCCAGGCCCGGATCTGCGTCTCAAGCTCGCGAACGGCCTCCGCGCCCGTGCCGGACACGGACTGGTAGGTGGAAACGATCACGCGCTTCAGGCCAAACGCCTGGTGCAGCGGCCACAGCCCCATGAGCATGATGGCCGTCGAACAGTTCGGGTTGGCGATGATGCCGTTGTGGGTGCGCAGCTTTTCCGGATTGATCTCCGGGATGACGAGCGGGATGTCGGGATCCATGCGCAGCGCCGAACTCTTGTCGATGACCACGCAGCCGGCGGCGACGGCGTCCCTGGCCAGCGCGCGCGTCACGGAGCCGCCCGCCGCGAAAAACGCGAGATCCACGCCCCCGAACACGCCCGGCTTCGCCTCTTCCACCGTGTATTTCCTGCCATCCCGTTCGATGACCTTGCCCGCCGAACGCGCCGAGGCGAAAAGCCGCAGCGACTTCATGGGAAAATTCCGCTCCTGCAAGAGGCGGACCAACTCTTGACCAACGGCGCCCGTGGCGCCGACGATACCGACTACTGGCAAACAATTATTCACGATGGATTCTCCTTGGGAACGGGTGATGCAAACAAGCGGCCGTCTCGGCATCAAGCCTGCAGAACGGCTGCTGGTTGTGCGCATCGGCACGCAGACGTTGCAGTTTTTCCGGAGAGGAAACCTCCTCCGCAGTTTTGTAATATCCACCTCGCGACGCCCGCCGTGCAACGTGAAGGACAGTCTCGGCACGCCGCGCGGCCTGCACGAAATTTCCGAACGCATCGGCGCCGGCCAGCCGCCCGGCATGGTATTCAGGGGACGCGTCCCGACTGGCCGCCATTTTTCCGAACTGCCCGATGCCGACCAGCGTCCCAACCTGATCACCAGTCGCATCCTGCGCCTGCGCGGTCTCGAACCGGGAGTCAACCGGGGCGGCGATGTCGATACTTGGGAACGGCTCGTTTACATCCACGGCACCAACCAGGAAAGCGACCTCGGCACTCCGATGAGCCACGGCTGCGTGCTCATGCGCAACCTGGAGATCATCGGACTTTACGAAGAGGTGCGCGCGGGCGATCTGGTGTGGATCGAGTGAAGGGGAGAGGCGGCATGGACGAGGGCGCATCTCAAAAAGTGTACAGGTAGTAAGCAAAGCCGTGGCACGGGCTGGAATCCCGTTCCAC
>JAISAX010000545.1 GCA_031266495.1 Opitutaceae bacterium | reverse complement strand
CCCGGACATTGCCTCCCCCCCCCCCTCCCCCCCGCGCACGTTATCGTCCCCGAAGAAAAAGGCTTCTTCAACACCCCCTCCGCTCGCATCAACCTCGCGCGCGTCCGCCAGCGCGACGGAAAAAACGCGGACGAAATCAAACTCCTCCAACAAGACCACCAGAACGCCCACGCCGCCCACTCCCTCCTTTCCGACTTTACGCAAAAACACCCCCTTGAATCTGTATCCGAAAAACGACTATCACTCAAAAACCTCGACACCCTCGAACAACGCCAGTCCCTCGCCATCGAGCAAACCAGACAGGAAATCTCCCGCCTCGAAGCCGGGAACCGGCAAGCAGGAAAAGACAAAAACACCCACGACACCGCCTCCCGCACCCTCCGCGACCAACAAACACTCCTCCGGAATTTCGTCACCGCCTACGAACAAAAAATCCCTGCGAAAAACGAAGAAATAAACCTCCTCGAAAACCAGCTCCACACACTCGCGAAAACACTGCAAAGCATCACCAGCCGTCTCGAAGAAATCGCCTCTCGCATCCCCAAAATCGATTCCCTCCTTCAGCAAGAACGCGACACTCGCCAAAAGCACAGCATCCAGAACGAAAACCTCCCCCCGCAATTCATCGGCAACGAACCCGAACCCGATGCCGGGGACGACATCGACGGCATCCTGCAACGCTTCCAATCCCTTCGCCAGAATTACGAACAACGCGTCAACGCCGGTTACTACGATGTCAAAATCGAAGGCGAACAAAACAAAATCAACGAACTGCAAACCGAACAACAACGCGCCCCCGACAAACCTCCGCAAACCGACATCGACCTCGCCCTCCTCGAACCTGACCTCGACCGCTCCATCGAATTCCAGAACGAACAACTCCAATCCGACACCCGAAATTTCGAACTCCTCGAAGAAGCCCTGCACACCGCCAAAAAAAACGCCCCCCCTCCGCACGAACGCAAACCTCCCACTCCCGACCAATTCCATCCGGAACTCGGAAAACCGGATACCACCCGCCAAGCCGACGACTCCATCCGCCATTGCGATGACCTCATCCGCGAAGCCGAATCAAAAGAAGAAAACGCCCTCCGGAACCTGGAACTCCTTCGCCCGAAACGCGATACGCTCAAAGAAAAACGCGGACGCTATGACCAGATCCCGCGTATCCTCGAACACCTCGCCGACAAAGACGAAACCGCATCAGACGAGCAGACACCCGACTTCTCCGGCGACGACACCACCGACTATGGCACCGCAACTACCCTCTCCCAAAATTATTCCGTCTGCGAAAACGACCTGAAAAAAGCCCAGACAGTGGCATCCCGTGTTTACGAAGACCAGTACCTCCCCCTCTTCAACGACCCCGAACTCGTCGGACGCACCATTCAAATCGTCGAAAAATTCCGTCAGTTCAACCGCGCCGAAATTGAAGCTCGTATCGACGAACTTGTTACGGAACTCACCGGCCACCACAAATCCATCGAGGCCGAACTCACCTCATTTGAGGCCAACCGCCAGATCATCCTCAAACTCATGGACGAATGCGAACGGAACGCCGCCTCCGTTCTCCGTGCCACCTCCGCGCGCAGCGTCATGTCCGGCAACATGGGCATCTGGGCTGGCCAACAATTTCTCCGCATCACTCTGCCCAAAAAAAACGACCCCGGCGAACGCCGCGCGCTCCTCGATAAAATACTCTCCGAATGGATCGATCCCCAAAAAACCAAACCCATTCCCATCGGTGCCAAACTCGCCTATCACTGCCTGGTCGCCATCGCCGGCCATGGCCAGATCGACGTCAAAATCCTCAAATCCGAATACACCCTCCGCCTCGGCCATCACGACATCCTCAAACTCAAAAACTTTTCCGGCGGCGAACAAGTCACGGCGGCGATTATTCTTTACTGTATCATCGTAAAACTGCGCGCCCAACGACGCGCCCGCGCCACCACCCTCCTCGAAGACTCCGGCTTCCTGCTCCTTGACAACCCCATCGGCAAAGCCAACCTGCCCGACTTCGTTGAAATGCAGGTTGATATCGCCTCGCGCATGGGCGTCCAATACATCTGCGGCACCGGCATTGACGACTTCAACGCCCTCGCCGGATTCCCCAAAATCATCCGCATGAGAAACACCTCCATCAACCCCGACACAGGAGCAAACATCGTGGAAGTCGTCCCTCCCGAGAACAACAATTCCGGCACCCTGCACGTCACCACCTTCGGGAAAAAACCTCCCCTCCCCTCTCCCCCCCCGGCATACATTCTCGAACATGAAAACTGACCAATCCGGATGACCCGTCGGGATCATGATTTCTTAATCCGGCTGAAGCGAACCGGCAACGGACTGCTCACGCTCCGGCTGCCTCAAATCCAGGAATGCTTTTATCATGTGTATCCGGAATTACGGACACATGTGACCACGCGAAAACAACTCGCCACCGCGCTCGGAGAACTCGTCGAAGCCCGGCAAATCACACTCCCGTCCAGCGCTAAAAACTACGACCGCACAGCCCTCCCCCCCCTTCCCGCATTCATACGTCTCCTAGCCCAAAAAGGCACAACCTCAACCGCTCCCCCCATCTTTGACCACCGCAGCTTCCGGTGGACGCTCCCCATGAGTTTTGTCGCTTCGCTCCCAAAACCGCCCGGTGCGGACATCCTGCTTGCGCTCAACGAATTTTTCCGTGTCCCCGACGCAGCGACACGCGAATTCATTCCCGTCAAGGAACGCTCGCACGGAATTTTCAGGGATGAGAAACGCCTCGAAAAAGTTCTTGCCGGACAACTCGGTAGCCCCGGACGCCTCACGCTTGAATTGCTTCGTTGTTATAAGGTGCCGCTAGTGCCCGTTCACCTGACGTTTCCCGCGGCGAAAGGCGATGCCATTATTATCGAGAATGAGGCCACGTTTGACAGCATTGCGCGTTGGAACCGTATTCATTTCCAATTTCGTTTTGTCGTATATGGACGCGGACTCGAAATCATGAAAGCCACCCATTTTCTTTTGCGTCAAATAGCACATCCCGGGATCCGGTATTACTATTTTGGAGACGTTGATCCGGGAGGCATTCTCATTCCGTGGAATTTGTCCAGAATCCTTCAACGCGAAACCGATGCGCGATTATTGCCAGCGGAAACGTGTTATCGACTGCTGTTTCGCCAAGGCTCATCAACGCCAACTCCCTTTGATGACGCTGTAAAACAGACACCGACTGATGCCGGAATAAATCTGGACTGGCGGAAGGCGCTGGACTGGTTGCCTGCGGATTTGCGTTCCCCCGTCAACGTGCTACTGACCCGCGATCAACGAATCGCGCAAGAAGCGGCAAGCTGGGAAATACTCCGGAACGAATCCAGCTTGATTTGAGGATAATGGAACGCGCGCCTCTTTCTTCCCGAAGCGCCGGCGAGCACGCGTAGCAACGCGGCCCACACCGGAGCGAGCGCACTGCGGAGAAACATTTAAGTAAATAATATCATTTCTGAATTAAAAACCGACTTCAAACATGGGCAGTCCATGCATCGCAGATTTCCAAACCTGCTTGTATTAAAGGGGAAGCAGGTTTGGAAACCTGCGATGCATGGTGCGTCAATAGTCTGATATTCATTGGGAAATGGTATAGATCCATTTATACGCAGAAGTGCGTTTGACTAAAGTGCGTAAAAATGTTTCTCATGTATCCATGAAACCATTCCGCTTCGGGGATGTTGTCCCCGCCGAATTCCAGTGCCCGCAGCCCGTCCTGCTCAAGACGGTCCTCGATCATCTGGCATCCGGGCAGAAGGTGTTGCTCCAGGGGGAACGGCGCATGGGCAAAACCTCCTTTGTACGCTTCACCGTCGCCCCCAGGCTCAAGCGCCGCCTCTTCCATGTTTCCCTGTGGGGCGTAAAGACCGTGGACGACCTCACCCGGCAGTGCCTCCTCGCGCTCCAGCGCATGAAGCGCGACGACACCCTTGCCAGCAAAGCCGCCCGCATCCTCAAGGAACGCCTCGGCCCCAGCCTTGCCATCGGCGGCATCTCCATCGCCATGGCTCCCGCCACTCCGCTCGGCATGGACGTGCTCGAAAGTGTGCTCGACGAAGTCTGGAGCGAACACCAGGTAAAACCCGTCTTCGCCTTCTGGGACGAATTCCAGGAAATCCTCAAAATGCCCGGAGCCGACGACATTATTGGCCGGCTGCGCAGCATGATCCAGCACCACACCGGCATGGCGTATGTATTTGCCGGGAGCGACCGCAACCGGATGCACGGAATATTCAACCATCCCAAGTCCCCCTTTTTCAAAGGTGCGGCGACGATGGAATTTGACCGTATCGGCACGGCAGTATTTACAAAATGGCTACGCACCCGGTTTGCGCTCGGAGAGGTGACCGTGCCCGACGCGATCATGGAGGAAATCTTCACCATCACGGATCGGGTTTCGGGCGACGTGCAGCAACTCTGCTCCGCGCTCTGGGACGTGGCGGAGCGCGGCGCCACCCTGGGTGAGCGCCATCTCGCGCAAGCCTGCCGCGTCCTCTGGGGCGGCGAGTCGCGCACCTACGAGATGATTGTGGGCGAAACGACTGCTCTCCAGATGCGCTGCCTGCGCACGCTGGCCCGCCTTCCCGGGATCCAGGCCACAGGCAGTGAATTCCTGCGTGAATCCGGCGCCTCCAGCCCCAGTTCTGTAGCTCGCGCGCTCGACCGCCTCGTCGGGCAAAGCATCCTCCGGAAGCGCGGCGCTACCCACACATTTGTAAACCCCTTCTTCCGTCTCTGGCTAAACCGCAAGGAGTGAAACGCGCTCCGCTCCTCCGACACGGCAGTGCGCTTGCGAGCCTCTCTGCATTACTCCGCGCGGAATAACCTGGCTCGCATTCGGCCTCTGGATGGCACCACGTTGTGGTGCATGTCGATCACACGCCTTATGCACGCCTTCGGCTCAGGGGCCGCAACCCTGCGGTTGAATCCCGCGCTGCCCGACATTCTGAAGGACGTGGCCCATCTGGGCAAAACGCCAGTCGAGGCACTGGCTGACGATGCCAAGAAACTGCGTAAGGATTTCCAGCATAGCTATACCCTTCTTTCCAACGAGGTAAAACATGGGCAAGGCCACCAAGCGGAAACGTGAGCGAAAACTGAATCACGGGGACGTCCCTCAATCTCTTCTCTCAAAAGCCAAGCCGTCCTCTCTGCGCTTGTCATCCATCGGTTTTTGACAAAAACGCGTGCGCCCTCGAATCGATATTTCGACTCGGGGACGTATTGCGCAAGGGCGCGCGCCAAAACAAGCGGAACGAAGGCGAGCGGGGATCGATGTGTCCCTCCCCCCCTGCGCAAACGTATCCGAATATGAACGTATCCAGCAGTTTGATTCTTTCTTTCTCCCGCATGTCCCCCATGTGTCGTTCCCGCAACTCTCCGATCACCCTTTATGCGTATCCTTGAAATCAGTACTTCTTCTCTCTCCAGGCCGGAACCCCCGGATGGCTTCACTCCGGTCGGACTGCGCGAGGAACTTTCGATTCCCGATTTTCGATTTTCGAACGACCAGGCCAGTACATCCGCGACCCAACGGCGCGGCAGCGCCCAATCGAGAATCGAGAATCCAAAATCGAAAATCAGTCGCGCCTCGCGCGGCTTCACCCTGATCGAGCTGCTGGCGGTCATCACCATTATCGGCATCCTGGCCGCGATCCTGATCCCGCTGGCTGGCCGGATGCGCGAAAGCGCAAGAACAAGCGAATGCGTTTCCAACATGCGCCAGATCGGGCTTGCGATGCAACTTTACGCCGCGGACAACAAAGGCGGACTGGCCAATGCTCCAAAACCCTGGGGCGAAGGGAGCGACGTGTTCTGGTATCGTGACTGGATGCGCGCCTACGCGCCCTATGTGACACCAAACTTCGACTACACCAGGGACTGGAACCTGAAGCTGTTCTGGTGTCCGTCTTTTATTCCCTCCTCAACCAAGCCCGGCCCCCAGGGGCCTCCGGACTTCGCGGCCTGGCAAATACAGAACACATCGTATTGGTATGGCGACTACGCAGCCGGAACCCGGGTTGCTGCCGGCCAGCCCCTGGCTCCGCGACTGCTCTCCGACGAAAACCTGAGCAAAAAGCACGTGCTTCGCGAAGAAGGTTATTACCACGGAAAAGGAAGCTGGATGAATCTGCTCTACGGCGATGGCCACGTCTCGCCCTACAAAAAAGGCGCCTCCTTCCCGCCGCCGTGATGAACCGGCGTGGGGGGGGGGCGCGCGCGCCCCCCCCCCCCCCCCCACACTGCGTAACATCAGGTTAGTAATCATAACCTCTGATCAGGCCATTGGCGTTCACTCTGATATAGGTGTCGAATACACCGGGGCCTGGCTTGTCCTCGGCGGCGACAGCAGGAGTCAGCCAGGTATCATCCCTGACCCGTTTCGCACTGCCATCGGCGAACCCCGCGTTGGCTTGGCTGTTTTTGTATCCGGCGTTGAGCTTGTGATCAAAATTGGCGGCAAGGAGAGATTGGGATGGCGAGACGAATGATGTGGTGAGAATGCCTGTTTTGGTGAGATGAGGATTGGGGCGACCGGTCCGGATATACCAGGAGGCGCCTCCACCCGTGAGTTGCCAGGATGTGCGGATGCGCCCCTTCCAGGTTTTGTCGGCGTCGGTCCAGCCGGCCCGGCGTTGATAATCAGCGAGCACAACGGGGCACGACCAGACGGGATCCTTTTTTGCCAGGTAGGGTTCCATCATCGTTCTGTCCCAGATGGATGAATCGCTCAGATCGCCATTGTAATAAGGCAGGTGGTCCTTGTTGTCGTTGGCATACAGGAGAACCGCCAGTGTCACTTGTCTGACATTGGACAGGCTTTCGGCCTGGCGCGCGGTGGAGCGGACTGTGCTCGCCACGGGAATGATAATGCCTGCCAAAACGCCGATGATGGCGATAACAACAAGGAGTTCGACGAGGGTGAAGGCGCGCGGCTCGATCCGGATAAAACCACGCCGGTTTTTCAGAGGCCTTTTCATGGCGGGGAGAACGGTTGGCGGTTACCGGTTATTGTTTGCTGGCCGGACGCAGGCGCAGGCGGCGAAAGCCGAGACCGATGACAACGGCGGCGGCACCGGCAGCGGCAAACGCGATGGTGGCGGTGGCGGGTTCGGGAATCGCCTGGAGGGCGACAGTCACGGTGAACGGACCGTTCCGGTTCCATTGCGCATAATCTCCCTTGAAGCCGGCTTCGCCGGTGAAAGTGACCCGGTAATAGACGGTTTCCACCTCTTCCAGGGCAAAGGACTTTCCCGAGGCGCTGGCTGTCGCGAAGCCGCTCGATGTCAGGGATGTGATCGTCGTCCAGTTCTGGCCATCCGTGCTGTATTCGGAAATGACAGTCGTCTTGCCGACGGTGCCAACATCCAGCCGGAACGAATCCGTGAAGGTAACGTTGGTGGCGACATGCCCGGTGCCGGAAAAGTCGAAGGCATAGGTGAAGGTTGTTGTAGCTTTGGCGGCAGTGTCGGGATTGGCCCGGATGAACGTGTTTGTATAGTTATTCGGGTTCGTGCCTTCTTGCCGAACGGTTACTCCGCTTCCGCTTGTGGAAAATACATCGGCGTCGAATTTCGCCGAGGTGTTCATGTCGGTTTTCGTGAGCGTATAGGTGAACGAATGGTCGATAATATCATCGTTGGTGATCGTCAGGGCCGCGTGGCCGGACGAGGCGAGAGCCGCGCAAGAGGCGGCGAGAGCGAGGGCTGATTTGAGCGGGTTCATGGTGTTGGTGTGGTTTATATGGTTCAGGTTGTATGATGGACGGACGGAAATGGGTGTGTGCGTGTGTGGTCAGGTGTGTGTGGAGCGGGAGCGGGGGGGGGGGGGGGGATAGGAGGGAGAGGGAGGATCAGGTTTTCTAGAGGGGGTTGCAGACGAAAACGCCGTTGCCGCGAGCGCCGCGGCGGAGGCGGTCG
>JAISAX010000525.1 GCA_031266495.1 Opitutaceae bacterium | reverse complement strand
CGGCCAATCCTTTGCCCACGCCCTCCGCCCCGACGCAAAAATTCCCCCCCTCCCCCCCCCTCCCCCCGCGACGAACTCACCCTCAGCCAATGCTGTCACGTCTGTCAGCGCTCCCTCCGCTGGGACCGCTGGCTCTACATCCGCACGTATCACGACGGCTTCCACCTCTTCCCGCAGGAAATGCTTTTCGACATCGCATCCGACCCGCACCAGCAACAAAACCTCGCCCCCGCCCGCCCCGAACTCTGCCGCGAAGGCGCATGGCGACTCACCCGCTGGCACGACGCCCAGATGCAAAAAATGGCCCTCCACGGCAACGACGTCGTTGACCCCCTCTGGACGGTGCTCCGCGAAGGCGGCCCCTTTCACGCCCGCCTCGGCGACGGCTCCCTCCCCGGCAACCCCGCGGGCGGCATCCACGGCTTTGAAACCTGGCTTGCCCGCCTCGAAGCCACCGGACGCGCCGACGGAGCCGCCGCCCTCCGCGAAAAACACGCCCCCCGCCTCGCCCTCTGCCGTCCCACCTCCGCCACGCCGCGCAACACATGAACACCACACTCCACATGAACACCACACTCCCTTCCCCCTCCGCGCCCGCCACCTCCGCGCCCGCCACCCGGCCCAACATCCTGTATTTGCATGCGCACGACATGGGCCGTTACAACTCCATATACGGATACCCTGCCCGCACCCCCAACATGCAACGCCTGGCCGCCACCGGCATGACATTTGCCAACGCCCACGCCGCCGCCCCCACCTGTTCGCCCAGCCGCGCCGCCCTCCTCACCGGGCAGACCGCCCACCAGGCGGGCATCCTCGGCCTCGTCCACCGCGGCTTTGACCTCAAGACCCCCGAACACCACCTCGCCTCCTGGCTGCGCGCCCACGGCTACCGCGCCATCCTCTGCGGCGTCCAGCACGAATTCCGTCACGAACTCGAACCCGTCCTGTACGACCAGGTTTACAACGCCGGTCCCTCCGGCCCCCGCGACACCCTCACCGCCGACGCCGCCATCCGCTGTATCCAGGACTCCGCTACCCCCTCCGTCACCTCCGCCGCCTCCTCCGCTGCTGACACCGCTGTCGCCGACACCGCCCCGGTGCCGAAACCCTGGTTCATGTCGGTCGGTTTTTTCTGGCCCCACCGCGCCTATCTTGCCGCCCCTCCCGCCCCTCCCGCCTCTCCCGCCGCCGACGCCGACGACGCCCCCCTCCCCCCCCCGCCCGATCCCCTGCCCGCCACCACCGGCACCCGCCGCGACATGGCCGACTACTATGCCTCCGTCGCCCACACCGACGCCGCCATCGGACGCATCCTCGACGCCCTCGAACACACCGGCCAGGACCGCAACACCCTCGTCCTCCTCACCACCGACCACGGCATCGCCTTCCCCCTCATGAAATGCCGCCTCACCGCGCACGGCACCGGCGTCACCCTTGTCATACGCCATCCAGGACACACCCCGGCGGGCCTCACCTCGCGCGCCCTCGTCAGCCACCTCGACATTTACCCCACCCTCTGCGACCTCGCCGCCATCCCCACGCCCCCCTGGGCCATCGGCCACACACTCGCCACGCACCTGAAAACCGCCACCGGCCCCGTGCGCGACGACCTCTTTGCCGAAGTCAATTACCACGCCGCCGCCGAACCCATGCGCGGCATCCGCACGGAAAAATTCAACTACATAAAACTCTTCGACACCGACCCCCGCCCCCCCCTCGCCAACATCGACTCCGGACGCGCCAAGGACGACTGGCTTGCCACCGGCGCGGGCGCCCGCCCCCGCGACCCCGTGCAACTCTACGACCTCGAACGCGACCCGTGCGAAACCCGCAATGTCGCCGCGCAGCCGGAATACGCCGCCGTGCTTGCGGACATGGAACGCCGCCTCGCCGGCTGGATGCAACGCACGGCGGACCCCCTGCTCTCCGGCCCCCTCGTTCCCCCGCCCGGCGCCAGGATCAACCCCCGCGAATCCCTCTCTCCCGAAGACACCCTCCGCCCGGCCCGGAATCCGCACGACCGCGCGACCATATGAAAATTCGACGCGGTAGCCAGGCCGCAACTACAACACCCTCCCCAAAAGCTCCCGTCGCCGCGACAGCCGCCACCGCCTGGCTGCGCAACCGGCTTCCCCTCCTTGCCGAACTCGGCAACTACACGCCCGGCAAATTCCGCGCCGACATCCTTGCCGCGGCCACGGTATCCCTCGTCTCGATACCCCAGGCCATCGGCTTCGCCCTGATTGCCGGCCTGCCCCCGCTCATGGTCATCATGTCCGTCATCATCGGCGGATTTGTCGCCGCCCTCCTCACCTCCTCCCACCACATCGTCTTCGGCCCCAGCAACTCCATCAGCATGGTCCTTGCGGCCACCATCTATTCCATCGGCGGCACGACCCTCACGCCCGTCCAGATCACCATACTCATGGCCGCCCTCATCGGCCTCTTCCAGCTCGTTGCCGGACTCGCACACTTCGGGAAAATCACCCAGTTCATCTCCCGTTCCGTCATCATCGGTTACGGCACCGCCATCGGACTCCTCCTCTCCATCAGCCAGATCCCCCACTTCCTCGGCATGACAGGCGCCGGCCCGCAAGGCGGCTTCGTGACCAGGACCGGCGCGATGCTGCGCCACATCGCGCACCTCGAATTCAACGGGATGGCCATGACCATCGGCCTCGCCACCCTCCTGCTCTTCCGGCTCTGCGAACGCTACATCCGCCACATCCCCGCCGAACTGACCGGCCTCGTCTTCATTGCCCTGGTCACCCGCTTCTGCCACCTGCGCGAACTGCTCTCCCTGCGCACCATTGCCGACGACGGCGTCCTTGCCATCAGCCTCCCCACCTTCACCGGACTCCCCCTTGATGCGGAAAACCTGAAAATCATCCCCACCCTGGCCGGGGCTGCGCTCGCCATCTCCATCCTCGGCATGCTCGAAGCCATTTCCATAGCCAAGACCCTGGCAGCGCGTTCCGGACAACAAATCAACCCCAACCAGGAACTCCTCTCCATGGGCATCGCCAACCTCTCCGCCAGCACCTGCGGCGCCATGCCCGGCTCCGCCTCCTTTGCCCGCAGCGGCACCAATTTCCAGAGCGGCGCGCGCACGCAAATGTCCGCCCTCATGAGCAGCCTCATCGTTTTCGGGGCGCTGTTTTTCATCGCGCCCCTCATCAACCACATCCCCGTAGCCAGCCTCGCCGCGCAACTCATCCGCATCGGCCTCAAAATGGTCAACCCCGACCAGCTTCGTATGGCCTGGCGCACTACACGCTCCGACGCCACCGTGCTTGCCGTGACCATTGCCGCCGCGTTCCTGCTCAAACTCGACATCGCCATCTATGTCGGTGTCGGCGTCTCGCTCGTCCTCTTCCTGAAAAAAGCCGGCGCCCCCATGCTCGTCGAATACGGCTTCACCGACAACGGCCACCTCTCCCGTCTGGAAAAACGCGAGGAACGCACCAACAGCGCCATCTCCATCGTCCACGTCGAAGGCGAACTCTTCTTTGGCGCCGCCGATCTCTTCCACGAACAAGTCCGTCAGCTCGCCGACGACAAAATCACCCGCGTCGTCATCCTGCGCCTGAAAAACGCCCGTCACCTCGACGCCACCTCGGTCATGTCGCTCCTCCAGCTACACGACTACCTGAAGACCTCCGGACGCCACCTGGTCATCAGCGGAGTCACCTCCGACGTTGAACGCGTCCTTCGCAAAAGCGGCGCCTGGGCCGCCATCGGTTCCGACAACATTTTCCCAGCCGAAGCCAACCTCACCATGAGCACCCGCCGCGCCCTCCTCCGCGCCTCCCGCCTCCTCCAGCAGGACGGCGACAAGACCCGCCCGCGTGTCCGCATTTTTTATGACAAAAACAAGGACCCGTCCACGCCCCCCCCCTCCCCCCCCCGCCCGTCAGTTCCTTTTGCCGACTTCCAGATATAAGGGCGTATCCAGAAATTCCATTTTCCAAACCAACACACCAACAAACCAACCGCGAATGGACACGAATGAACGCGAATAAAAATACAATAAATCCATATCCAGATAATTATGACATTTCATCATTTTTTCTGAATTCGCGTCCATTCGCGTCCATTCGCGGTTAAAAATGTATTTTTAAAAGTTCTCGCCAGTCCCCCCCCCCCCTCGCGTTGCCACATGAACACCTCCACCCGTAACAAACCGTCGCCTCCCGTCACTCCCGCTGCTCCGCCGTCCCGGCAAGCCGGCGCGCCCTTTCACGTCATGACCAAACCAGGCGGCTCCCGGTGCAACCTCGACTGCCACTACTGTTTCTACCTCGAAAAAGAAAAACTCTACCCGCGCGGCCCCGGCGATACCATGCGCATGTCGCGCGAAGTCCTGGAAAACTACATACGCGACTACATCGCCGCGCAACCCGGCCCCGTAGTCAATTTCGCATGGCAAGGCGGCGAACCCACGCTCATGGGCGTCAAATTTTTTCGTGAAGCCGTCGCCCTCCAGAAACGCCATGCCAACGGCAAACAGATCAAAAACGCTTTCCAGACCAACGGCACCCTGCTCGACGACGAATGGGGCCATTTCCTTGCCGGTGAAAATTTCCTCACCGGCATCAGCATCGACGGCCCCCGTGCCCTGCACGACGCTTACCGTGTGGACCGCGGTCGCCGCCCCACCTTCGACCGCGTCATGGCCGGCATGGACGTGCTCGAAAAACACCGCGTCGAATACAACACCCTCGCCACCGTCCATCACAAAAACGTCAAACAGGCGATCGACGTTTACCGTTTCCTCCGCAAAAACGGTTCCGGCTACCTCCAGTTCATCCCCATCGTCGAACGCATGCCCGAAACCGGCCCCGCCCCGCACAACCTCACGCTCTCGCCTCCGCCCGAACCCGCCGCCCGCGCAACCCCCGCCGACGCCGCTGACGCCGAAACCGCCGCCCGTGTAACGCCGTGGAGCGTGCGCCCGACGGAATTCGGCGCATTCCTCTGTGCGATTTTCGACGAATGGGTAACCCGCGATGTCGGCCATGTCTTTGTGCAACACTTCGACACCGCGCTCGGCAAGTGGGCGGACGCCCCCGGCGGAGCCTGCGTCTTTGCCGAAACCTGCGGACGCGCCCTCGCCGTCGAGCACAACGGCGACGTGTATTCATGCGATCATTACGTATATCCCGGCTACCGCCTCGGCAACCTCCGCGACGCCCCTTTGACGGATCTCGTCGAGTCGCCTTTTCAACAAAAATTTGGCGCAGGCAAACGCGACACCCTCCCTCGCCGCTGTCGCGAATGCCCGGTAAAATTCGCCTGCAACGGCGACTGTCCCAAACACCGCTTCGCAACAACTCCCGACGGCGAACCCGGCATCAGTTACCTGTGCGCGGGCCTGCTCCGTTTTTTCACGCATATCGACTCCGCCATGACAACCATGACCGCGCTCCTTCGCTCACAACATCCACCCGCCGAAATCATGCGCCTCCCCCGCAACCGCTGGCTGCCGGGCAGAACCGATCTTTGATTTTCGATTCTCGATTCTCGATTTTCGATTGGGCGCTGCCGCGCCGTTTTTCCGACGAGTGTTTCCAGGATGGATACATCTGCTTCTCCAATCGAAAATCGAGAATCGAGAATCGAAAATCCTCTC
>JAISAX010000402.1 GCA_031266495.1 Opitutaceae bacterium | reverse complement strand
CAGCGCGAATCGCCGAGATGGGCGAGGTGGAGTTGCTTGTCGCGGATGAGGCCGAGCGTGAGCGTGGTGCCGATGCCCCGGTCGGGACTGAGTTTCTCGGACAACACGGTGACGGCATCCTGCGCCGCCCAGATGAGCCGGGCCACGTCGCCGGAGCCGGGATGGGCAAAGGCGCTGGCGTGCACCGCCCGGATGGCACACTCGGCCGCCTTGTCGCCGAATGGCAGTCCCCCGATCCCGTCGGCCACGCCAAAGAGCGCCAGGGCGGGATCGTTGAGGAAACGGTCTTCGTTAATCCGGCGGCAAAGGCCGGTTTCGGTGATGGAGGCGCTTTCGGGCGTCATGGGAGGCGGTAAACATGTTGCAACCGCAGGGGGTGGCAATCCCGTTTCCTGATGTTTGCCGGATGGTTGCCTGATGTTTGCCTGATGTTCAATGCTCCGGGACGCCCTTTCCTGATGGAACCCCGGAGCGGCAGGAATGCCGCCGCTCCGGGGTATCCCCCCCCCCGGGCTGCGGGATCGCGCAAAACGGTTTCACTCCGGGGAGGAATTGTGTTCGGGTGACCGCTTATGTCTTCATTGTCCGCAGCGGCGCCGTCCGCATTGACAACCCGCATCAAGGCCGCGAAGCGCGCCGTCATGGCGCAAACGGAGCGGATGCACCGCGAGTTCGGCCGCGTGCAAAGCCTCTGGAAATACGACGGCACCCGGGTGACGCCGGTGGACGTGGCCATCTCCGAAAACATCTTTCGCGAACTGGCCGCGCAGTTCCCGGACGACGACCTGCTGAGCGAGGAACTCACGGAAACGGAACACCCCATCCCGCTCGCAAAACGGTTCGCCTGGGTGCTCGATCCGATCGACGGCACCAACAACTACGCGCTCGGCATCGCCCACTGCGCGATCTCCCTGGCGTTGCTCGAAAACGGCGTGCCGGTGTACGGCGTGATTTACGACATGGCGCGCCGCGTCCTGATGCACGGCGGGCCGGGCTTCGGCGTGATGGACGGCGACCGCGAGGCGCGCGTCCGGCCGCCGTCGGACGAGGAACTGGCGAAGGGTTGGACGCTGCTCGGCTTTCACAGCCCGACGGACCGGGCATACGCGAAAGAGGCGGCGCTCATCATGGAACACTTCAAGATCCGCGGGCTGGGCAGCAGCACGCTGCACCTGGCCTACGTGGCGGCGGGCATCCTCGGCGGCACGGTGGACCACAACGTGCGCGTGTGGGACATCGCGGCGGCGGTCCCCCTGTGCCTGGCGGCGGGCGGCCAAGTGCGTTACCGCAGCGAATCGCCATTCCCGTTACGCAGCTTCGACCTGCGGATGGACCGCATCCGCTACCTCGCCGGCAACGCCGCCGTGTGCGACCGGCTGGAAGCATTGCTGGGCACAGAACATGCCGGGTAACGCGCCCGGCCACCAACCCTCTTTTCCGATTTCCGATGCCTCCCCGTGTAACACTCGACGATGTGGCCGCGGCCGCGGGAGTGGCCACCTCCACGGTCTCCCGCGCCCTGCGCTCCCATTCGCGCATCCCGCGCGAAACACGCGAGCGCATTCGCAAGCTTGCCGACTCGATGGGCTACCGCCCCGACCCGCTGCTGACGGCCTTGGCGATGCGACACCGGCTCAAGGCGGCCCGGTCGAGCGTCACGACCATCGCCTACGTGACCAACAGCCGGGATTTTGCCCGATGCCGGAAAATGGCCGGGAGAACCGTGCCCGCGCCCGCGCCCACGCCCGCGGACAAGTCATCCAGGAGCAACTACTCGGACATTTGCCTGGCGGGAGCGACGGCGCGCGCGGAGGAACTGGGCTACCGGCTGGAACCCTTCGGCATCGAGGAAACGGAGATGCCCGGGCAACGCCTGAGCGACATCCTCTATGCCCGCGGCATCTGCGGAGTTTGCGTTGCGCCGATGGCGAGATTCGACGACCGGATGACGCTGGACTGGAGCCATTTCTCGAGTGCGGCCATCGGCTATTCCCTCAAAACCCCCGCGCTGCACCGCTCCGCCGCCCACCACATCCAGGGCATCCTGCTGGCGCTGGAAGAACTGAAACGACGCGGGCACCGGAGAATCGGAGTCACCCTCGCCGCCTCCACCGACAAGCGGGTCGGCGAACTCTGGCGAGCCGGGTACTTGTTGAGCAAACAACGAGCCAGCCACCCGCGGCTCTCCCTCCTGATCCAGGAAAACGCGCCAGCCTCGCGACAGGCGGCCCTGGACTGGTATCGCCGGGAAAAGCCGGACGCCATCCTCGGCAACGCCACGATAAAAAACTGGCTGGAGGCGGCGGGCGTGAAAATTCCGCAGGAAGTCGAACTGGCCATGCTGCACTGGCGATCCGGAGACAGACCGCTCGGAGGCATCGACCAGCAGACCGAGCAGGTGGCGGCGGCGGCGATCGATCTGGTGGTGGACCAGATCCAGCGCAACGAGCGAGGCATCCCCGATTCGCCCAAGACGGTGCTCGTCAACGGCATTTGGCGGCCCGCCGCCTGAGGGGGGGGACAGACGAATTAAGAATTAAAAATTAAGAATTAAGAATTGGCGGCTTCGCCGTCGGGTTGGCTGAAGTTATGCGCGTGCGACGTGGCACGGGCTTCCAGCTCGTGTTCCGGTGCTGATGCCGGGTGGTGTGTGTGTAGGAGGAGGGGGAGGAAGGGGCGGATGAAAAAAAGAAGAAAAATGTTGACAGCGGGATTTTGAACGATTTTGAAATTTTCAATAAAAATTCAAAATCGTTCAACAGCTTTCAGATTCTTCCTTTCTCCATTCCGTCCATCTCTCTCCCCCCCCCCCGCCCACATCGCCTTTTCTCTCATTCGAAAAACAGACCAATGGCCACCGTCACCGACATCGCCCGACATGCAGGAGTCTCCGTAGGCACAGTGAGCCGCGTGCTGAACGGCGCGACCAACATCAGTCCCGACAATCTGGAGTCGGTGCAGAGCGCGATCCGGAAGCTCGGTTACAAAAAACATCTTCCCGCTCCCAGGCCACTCATGGCGCGCAAACTTGGCGTGGGCGATCGCACGGGTAACATCGGCATGGTATTCGCCGGGGCAGGACAGGCGTGGACGAATCATCCGCTGTTTGCCGCCTACACCGTTGGGGTGGAGCAAGCCTGCCAGCAAAACGGCCTTCATGCGCTGATCGAACTTTCCGCCGACGACAACGAATTGCCGCGCTGCGTGGCGGAGCAAAAAATCGACGGACTGCTCGTCAAGTCCACGCAACAGGTTCCGGCCTTTGTCAAAAAACTTCCGGCCGAGCTTCCGGTTGTCTTCATCGGCATGAACGACCCCGGCGTGACGTTTCCGCAGGTAGCACCCGACAGCCATGGTTCGGGCTGGCTGGTGGCGGATTACCTGTGGCAGCGCGGACATCGCCGTATCGCTTTTGTATGCACCAATGCCATACATCCGCAGTTCATTGCGCGCCAGCAGGGGATTGAAGGTTACCTGCGCCAGAGGGAAGCCTACGATCCGGCGCTCGTCATCATGCGCAAGACGGACGCCGATGATACCAAAAGCGGACGAGTCGCCCCGGAGGCAACACCTCCCGATCTGGATGCCGAGGTAAAACAACTGTTTTCCCGTCCGGCTGAATCGCGTCCCACCGCTATTGTTACTGCCAACGACTGGGCGGCGCACGGGCTGTATCGTGCTCTCGCCCGGCGCGGGCTGCATGTGCCGCAGGATATAAGCGTGGTGGGTTTTGATAATATGGAACCGCTTTGCACCATACTCGAACCGATGCTCACCAGCTACGACGTAAGCTTCGCCGCGCAGTCGAAAGCCGCCGCCTTCGACCTGTTTCATATCATCGAAAATCCTGCCCATCGCCAGGAATCCTCCGTCCGCCTTGTTCGCGGTAATATCGTCGAGCGCCAGTCAGTATGCTGATTATAGTCAACCGGTTTTCCGTATGTTTTTATGAACATCTGCGTATCACTACAATCCCCTGAACATGAACCGTTCCACTTTCCATCTTCCTTCCATCCCTCTGACCAAGCTGCTGCTGCTGTCGCCTGAGTATACTCAGGCGACAGGACGACTTTGTCGTCCTGTCGCAAAATTCGCATCACAGGCATTTACTCTCGTGGAATGGCTTGGGCTGGTCCGGGGAGGGCACACGTCTCGCCGAACACGGTTTGGTTCGGGCCCGGGCCGGATCGGACCGACAGAAATGGCTTGGGCGGGGTATTCGTTTAGCCACGAGGCATGGCAGAACAGAAAATCGGAATTTTTACACAAAGATCGCAAAGATCGCGAAGATCGTAACGAACCACTGATTCGGGTGTTATCCTGGATTTATTCTTCGCGTCTTTTGCGATCTTTGTGTAAAAAAATCCCTGTCTGAATTATTCAAACTGCCCTTGATCCACCACGCTTCCACTTCCGTTTATCAATCACCATCCATCACCAATCACCGTCAACCAACAACAACCAACCCGATATTGTCTATGAAAACACACTGTATATTCCCCGTCGCAAGCATGGCCTGTGCCCTTCTTGCTATTGTCCTGACATTCGCGCCGTCTGCAAACGCCGCTTTTACCTTGATCGATGATTTTGAATATTCTGACTGGAATACCGGCGATGATCCTGCAACCGCCAACTGGAGCAGAACCAATGGAAGTGGCACCCCCCTTTTTGTGGAGGATCTTGACTATCACGGCAGCACCTATATGCGACTGCCCGGATGTGTAATAACTCGCTCGCTGGGGCAGACGATCTCGGGCGACTGGAGCCTGAGCATAGATGCTATCATTATGGAAACGAGCGCCACCAGGTTTTTCTGGATCGGTCTGCTGGATTCGGAAGGAAAGACAGGATACGGTTTTTATTGGGAGGGTGGAGCAACTACAAACACGCAAGGGAATGTCCGGTTGTCCAGATATGATGTCCCGACAAACCCCGCTTCACTGGTATGGAACACCTATGGCATTGGCTTGGGTTCTATCGTGACCTCGGGTTATACGAAACCGGCGGCTGATCCTCCTCCAACGGTTTTCGCAACTTTCGAGCTTACATGGGAAGCTTCGAGTGGCACATTAACCTTGGCAGTTAACGGCTTGAAAAGATCAAGCGTGGTTGATACTACGTTTTCTTCATTCTCGTCTGTTTTCATGGGAGCTAATGATGGCGTCCGTATCGACAACCTGAACATCACCGCCGTTCCCGAACCGGCGACCATCGCAGCCATTCTCGGAGTGGTTGCCCTCTTGGCAGTTTGTGCCCGTACTAAAATTACGTCACGCTGATGTGTTGTCGGGGGGGGGGGGGGGGGGGGGGGGGGGGGGGGGGGGGGGGGGGGGGGGGGGGGGTGGGGGGG
>JAISAX010000451.1 GCA_031266495.1 Opitutaceae bacterium | reverse complement strand
GCGCCTCGCGGTCGATCTCCCAGCGGCCCGGCTCGCCGCCCTGCTCTCCCCACCCCTCCCCCCCCCCCCCCCCCCCCGGCACCAGCACGAGCGGCACCTGGACGGAAACGCGCCCGCTGTTTTTCGGCGCGGTCATGAAAGGCGGATACACCGGCGTCAGGCACAGCACCTCCTCGCCCGGCTGCGCGAACGCCTGCGCCGTGACGTTGAGCCCGCAGACGAGGCCCGGCAGCCACACCAGCCACGACGGATCGATGCTCCAGCCATAGTTGCGATGCATCGCCGCCACAATCACCCGCGTCGTCTCCGCCGTCGGCCGCGCGTAGCCGAAAATGCCCTGATCCACCCGCCGGTGCAGCGCCTCCAGGATCGGCGGCGCGGACCTGAAATCCATGTCCGCCACCCACATCGGCAACACGTCGCGCCCTTCGTATTTTTGCCATTTCTGGGAATCGGTGCCCAGGCGTTGCGGGACGGAATCGAAATCAAAACGCATGGATGCGGAAGCAGGTGTGGAGGACATAAAAATGAAGAACGGCCATCCAAACGCTCCCCGCCCCGGACCGCAACCACCGGCCTACTCCCAACCCCCCCCGGCCCGCGCCGCGGAGCGCCGGGGGTTGCCGCCCGTGCGCCACGCAGGCGGACATTTTTTCCCGCCCCTCCCCTGTACCGGAATTACTATCACCGGAAAACCAGCGAGTTACCCTCCCCCGGCCCCCGGCACATCGCCTGCATGAACAGGGACACTCACCACTGTCAGAGTACAACCAGAAAAAAACAAAGGACCAACCATGAGACTCATCCGATACAACAACTATCCTGCCAGCACCCGCAGTCCCTGGGCCGGACTCGAAAGCGAGATCGATCGCCTCTTCGACAGCACGCTCGCCGGGCTGACCGACCAGAACAACGCCGGCCGTTTCCCGGTCGATGCGTATGAGGACAACGACAACGCCTACGTCCGCGCCGATCTCCCCGGCGTCGGCCGCGAAGACATTTCCGTCGAGGTCGTTGACGGTTTCCTCAACATCCATGCCACCCGCAAGCAAAAGGCCGGCGACACCGAAGAGACGTTCTCCTTCGACCGTTCTCTCCCGATCCCGGACAACACGCACCCCGAGAAAGTCGCCGCCACCTACGAGGACGGCGTGCTCACCGTGACGTTGCCGAAAAAGGAAGAGGCCAGGCCGCGCAAGGTCAGCGTCGCCGTCGCGTAAAACCGCAGCCGGGCGCCCGCCTCCTCCCGCCGCTCTCCCGACGGACGCCGCACCCGGCCAGCATCAGGATTCAAACTACAAAATCGAAAAACTGTAAAACCACGAAAGGAACCACTCATCATGTCACTCATCAATCTTGTCCCCTCATTTGTCCGCCCGCACGTGCCCGCCACGGCTTCGGGCGATGCCGCCGGCAACGTCCCGACCCAACGTCCGCACTATCACGTTGAGGAAACGGACGACGCCTGGCAGCTCACCGTCATCCTGCCCGGCGTGAACAAGTCCGGCCTCGATCTCACCGTCGAGGACGGCCAGATCCGGGTCTTTGCCCGTCGCGCATGGAAACAACCCGAAAGCTGGACCGCCCGCTATCGCGAGACGCGCGACCTCGCCTGCGAACTCGTGCTCACACACGACAACGCGCTCAACCTCGATGCCGTGAAGGCCGAGCTCCGCGACGGCATCCTCGTCGTCACGCTCCCCAAGGCCGAGGCCCGCAAGCCGCGCAAGATCGCGGTCGGCTGACCGGCCTTGACCGCACGCGCCCGGCCCGGCGCGACACCGGACCCGGCCCGTGCCGGACAGCGGAAGCGGCGGTTCTCCCGCCGCTTCTTTTTTTGCGGGGCGGCCCCGCCAGAATGGCGGTCATGAAATGTTCAGATTTTCCGGATTTCAGTCCTTTGACGCACGCACGTCCAGCGCGTCGCGCAGGCCGTCGCCGAGGAAATTGAGCGAGAGCAGCGTCAGCGAAAAGATCGTGCCGGGAAACAATAACAACCACGGAAACTCTTCCATTTTCTCCGCGCCGTCCTTGATCAGCGTGCCCCACGAGCACATTGGCGCATCCACGCCGAGTCCGAGAAAGCTCAGGAACGATTCCAGCAAAATCACCGCCGGGATCGTCAGCGTCGTGAATACGATGACCGGCCCCAGCACGTTGGGCACGATGTGTCGCCGGATGATCCGGCCCGGTCCGTAGCCGAGCGAGCGCGCCGCCTCGATGTACTCCATTTTTTTGACCGAGAGCACTTGCCCGCGCACGATGCGCGCCATCGTCAGCCACTCGACCGCGCCGATCGCCGCAAAGAGCACGAAGATTTTTCCGATGCCCTGAAGCCGCGCGAAGGGATGCGCGCCGAACACCGAAAAACCGCGCAGCCATGCGTCCAGATCGTTCATCGGCTCTTTCAGGAACACGAGCAACAGGATCACGAAGATCGTGAACGGCAGCGCGTACATGATGTCCACGATGCGCATCATCACGAGGTCGGTCTTGCCGCCCGCGTAGCCCGCCACCGCCCCCCACGTCACGCCGATCAGGAGCGCCACCAGCGAGGCAACCAGGCCGATCATCAGGGAAATCCGTCCGCCGAGCAGCACACGCGCCAGCAGGTCGCGGCCATTCATGTCGGTGCCGAAAACAAACGCCTTGCCCGATCCCGTGAACACGCGGCCGTCGATCTCCACGCGTTCGCCCGCGCGCATGCGAGCGAGGTCGGCCTCACCTGCGCCAAAATCCTCCGTCACCCGCTTCACCGTGATCAGCTCCGGATGCGCCGAGGGGCGGTCCGGTCGCGTCATCACCGCCAGCTCCGCGAACGGCGCGCTGCTGCCCACCTGCAGGTTCTGATCCTCGTAAGAGAGCCCGAGCGCCGGCGGCAGCACGATGCAGCACAGCGCGAGCACGGCCAGGAACACCCCGCCGGCCACCGCCATCCGGTTCTTGCGCAGCCGCGCCCACGCGTCGGCCCACAGCGAGCGTCCCTCTTCGAGAGCCGCGGAGGCGCCGGCGGCGACCGTCTGTAACTTTTTTTCAGATACACGAAGCATGAGTCGTCAGATCGGAATGTTCATCATTACCCGGTCTCCGGCCAAACCGGAATCAATGGCCGCAAAAAGGCAGATATGCGGTCAATCATGGATCGGAAAAGCAGGGTGTTCATTCGAATTTCAGCCGCGGGTTGAGCCACACGAGAACGACGTCCACGACCAGGTTGAGGAAAATGATCAGCGTCGCGTACAGCACCACCGTGCCGAGCACGAGGGTGTAGTCGCGGTTGAAGGCCGAGGTCACGAACTCGCGCCCCAGCCCCGGAATCTGGAAAATCGTCTCGATCACGAACGACCCCGAGATCACCCCCGCGATCGCCGGCCCGAGGTACGACACCAGCGGCATCAGC
Organism: Opitutaceae bacterium; assembly: GCA_031266495.1. Next base: position 861 of record JAISAX010000451.1, on the reverse strand, counting down.
CCGCTGCGCAGCGCGTGGCGAAACACCACCCGCGCCTCCCCCGCGCCCTTCGCCCGCGCCGTGCGGATGAAATCCTGGTTGAGCACCTCCAGCATGCCGCCGCGCGTCAGCCGCGCCACATACGCCGCGTACACCAGCCCGAGCGTCAGCGCCGGCAGCACCCGGTCCGCCGCGCCATACCAGCCCGAAGGCGGCAGCCAGCGCAGCCAGATGGCGAACACCAGCACGAACACCGGCCCGAGCACAAACGTCGGCACGCAGATGCCGACCATCGCCAGCGAGGACGCCGCATGATCCAGGGCGGAGTTTTTACGGACCGCCGCCGCCACCCCGAGCGATACGCCGATGGCCAGCGCGACCAGCAACGCCCACCCGCCCAGTTCCAGCGACACCGGCAGCTTGTCGGCGATGATCTCGTTGACGGTGCGATTGGGGTATTTGAACGACGGTCCGAGGTCGATGCCCAGCGTCGCTTTCAGGTCGAGACCGCGTCCGTGTCCGTGGCCGTGTTCGTGTCCGTCAATAAAACCGCGCGGATCGAATTTTTTCGGACACAGGTCCCACAGGTAGGCGAGGTATTGCCGGTGCAGAGGCTGATCGAGCCCGTAGTGGGCCTCGAGGTTGCGCTGTATCTCGCGCGATACTGCCTTTTCCGATGTGAACGGCCCGCCCGGCACGTACCGGAGCATGAAGAAAGTGACCGTGACGATGATGAACAAAACCGGAATCGTCTCGAGGAGACGGCGGGCGATGAAGCGAAACATGAGCGAGCGCGATGAACGAGGATGAGCGGCGGCAAGAACAGGAAACCGTAAACCGGGAAACGGAAAGCGCGAAGTTGTGTATGTGTGTGTGTGTGTG
>JAISAX010000410.1 GCA_031266495.1 Opitutaceae bacterium | reverse complement strand
ACGGGTGCCAGCAACTGTCGAAAAATATGAGCACCGGCCGGATGCCGCTTTTTCGGGCAATGGTAAGGAATTTATCAATACGGGCGAGAAACCCGGCGCAGTCCTGCTGCCAGAGCAGGTCGTGCAAAAACACGCGGACGGTGTTCATGCCGATGTCGGAGAGCCAGCCGAGTTCACGCCGGATGGCGGCGGAGCGGAAGGTGTCGGCCTGCCACATTTCGAGCTTGGTTGGAGGCGCAGCCCGGCAAAAAATTGCATCCGACAAGCCATGGCTGCGCAGCATACCAGTCGGCGGCCTTTTGTTCGTTCCAGCGTCCGGCGGCGGCGCGGGCAACGAGACTGCCGGCATCGGGTTCGGTGACATTCTTCATCGGCATTCCCGGAAGACAGGCGCAGGCCTCATTCGATTTTCAGACAATTGAAGAGGCGCGCGTCGCTGCCGCCGCCCCATGACAGGAAACCGTCCCGCGCAAAACCGGAATGGTTGTTCACCGTCACCGAAGCGCCTGTCATGCTCCCGGATGACAAATCCAGAGACATCTCCGCCGCATCAAGATTGAGGGTGTACAAATACCAATCGTTGCCGAGGTCCTGGAAGTGGAGGCGCGATTTCTCGTAAAAAGTGGTTTTGGTGGCATTCCATGCGCGCCAGACCAGAAACGGTTTCCCGTCACACTGGACAGCGACCACGTTTACGGTGGCGGGCCGCTGTTTCACCGTGCCATCGGGATTGCGTTGCTGGAGAATGACGTGGACCGAATCACCGCTCATTGCCTTTTCCGGCGTGTCGAACAGACAGAGATTGTTGTCCCGGACGAGGACCTGGATTTGCAAGATGCTCTTTGTATGAAAAGCGCGGAACCGTGCTTCAATAGTGGGTTCCATTTCGCCGCCTTGCCAGGTTGTCCAGTGACCGGGCGAAGAAAAATCCTGCCAGCCGTTTTCGGCAAGCAACGCGGCGGGAGAAGCAGGAGGAGGAGGAGGGAGGTCGGCGGCGGCGACGGATGTGATTTGCGTTTGCGGAAGCGCGGGGACGGTTTTGGTTTGTATCCGCCAGGCGCGCACGGGAAACGCGATCGGCAGGGCGCTTCCCGCTCTGTCAACAACGCGCACCATGCGAAACGCCTCCGGTTCCACCGCCGGATCTATTGTCAACCTGAACGACAGGGTTTCGCGTCCGCCGGGCGGGATAACATGTTCGCGCTCCCCCAATCCCGCAGCCGTCATGCCGGCCGGCAATTCGAGTACGGGATGGACGGTTTGCGCGATGTCGGAAAGGTTTTGCAGCGTGAAGTCGAACGGCTTGCCCGAAAAATTCCGCAGGCTGTAACCGAAGCGCGACATGACCACATCCGCGGTGTTGAGCATGGACTGGAAAACGACGGAAGCCGTTTTGCGCGGTTCGCCGCGCCGCCTGAAATCCCGCGCCATCTCCAGGCATTCCATCGCCGGCGTATCCGTTTTCAGGAGACCCGGGCCCGGTTTCCCGGAAAGGTGAAGGTAAACGAGCCCGTCGTCATGCGGCGCCTCTCCCCCCCCCTCCCCCCCCCCGGCTGTTCCGGAGGCGTCGAGGACGCGCCCGTCAATTCCGGTGATTCGCACAAGCGGCAGATTCCCGGGAAAGACAAAGTGCGGGATGTCCTTTTTGTCGGAGACGGGATGATACAGGACAGCGATCGTCTGGCCGGTGGCCGCGTTGTGAAAAACCCGGGAGCGGCGGGCATTGGTGCCGGCGAGGTCGCCGATGTAGTCGAAGTTGGCAAGGGTCTTGGCCATGTGAGCATAAGCGGCCATCGAACGCATGGGCGTGTGATTGGCATCCATCATGCCGAATGCCTTGTTGTTCGCAGGCTCGGCGTAGAACTTGAACGAGAAGGCGAAATGTTTTTCGACGCCGAGCGCCTTGTATTCGACGGCCTTGCCGGCGATTTCCGCCGCGCTCTCGATGTCGTGCCCGGCGTCGGCGCGTTCCATGCCGTGTCGATACAACCACGGCATGCCTGTCTCGGTTATCCAAAGGGGAATGCCCGCCCGGGCAGGGTTCGCCTGCCGGGCAAATTGACGCCACGTGACAACAGGACGTTCCACAACTTCGGCCCGGGCGTAGGTGTGCCAACTGATGGCGTCGGAGGTATCGAGGAGACCGTTTTGCAGATACGCTTTTTGCATGACGGTGCCCGCCCACGGATTGGCGAACACACCGCCAACAACTCTGGTTGTCATTCCGGCTTCGCGGAATTTGTGAGAGATGGCTTTTGTGAAGCTGGTAACCTGGTCGGCGGGGTGTTCCTTCGGAATTTTCAACCACTCGGGAGTGCCGTGAAACGTGTCCAGAGTCTGGATACCCATTCCGGAGGCGATGCGACGATAGAGGGTGTGGTTGATGGAATTAAAATCGAAGGGGCCATTTTCCTCCGGGTGCAGGGCGCCCCACCTGAAACGGTCGCGGTTCCAGAGGAGTCCGCCGTACTTCATGATGGCAAGGCAGGAGCGGATCTGCGCCTCGGTGAAAAGTTTTTTCCCCCAGGTAAACGAACCGTCGATGGCAAAAAATTCGTCCGGCCTGGCAGGCGGCGGGATGCCATAGACGATGCCGACGCGGTTTTGCAGGGCGGGAAAACTCAACTCCACGAAACCGCCCGAGGCATCCGGTGATGCGGGAGGGAGGGGGGGGGGGGGGAGGGTCAACACGCGGGTGGCAGGGTCGCAAGGCGCACTGCCCGTTGCGAGCGTGTTGCCGGAGTAATCGCTGTAGCGCCAGGCAAAGGTGTTGTCGGCAGGGAGGGTGGCGGCTTCGTCGAGGACGAGGCGGACAGGTCGTGTGTCGCCAATGAAACGAAAAAGATCCTCCGGTTTTTCGGGCAATGCCTTGGCTGCGACCGCAGGGGGCGCGGTGGCGCTTTTCGCGGAGCCGGCGGGCGATGGGGTTGTTGGCGTCGCCCGGAGAAAGAAGCGTTGGTTGTGATTTTTCAAAAACTGCCATGGACCGGGAATGACACCCTTGTCGCCGGAAGGAAGCGGACTGCCCGCCACCCCCTGGGGCAATGCAACAGGCGGGGCGCGCAAGCCTGCGTAAGGCAGGCCGTCCGCTTTCTCTTCCTGGACATCGATCCGGCTGTCGTAATCCGTCGAGATTTTCTGCGCGCCCGGGAAAAACTCCGCTTCCAGCGTGGCGGGGCGGATGATGACAAGCTTGGGATTCTGGACGATGGAATGCGTGTCGCGTCCGGTGAGCGCGCGCCACTCGGCGAAGGTGAGACCGTCGCCGGGGGTCCACGCGCTGTAATCCTTGCGCGAAGCGGCCCGGGCGGCATCACCGCCGGGTGAAAGGCGGCGACGAAATTCGTCCTGAACGGAGGGAGTGCCCCCGGGCGTGGTTTTGGCGACCTGATTGGCAATGAAGCGGGCGAGCCGCTGGCCGATAATATTGTAGTCGGAAAAATTTCCGCCGGTGGTCGGCCCGTCGGCGGGGAGATTGATGGCGGAGGCGGCGTTGTCGAAAATGAGATTGTTGAGCACGTGGTTGTCGGCTGCGGCGGACGGTTTCCGGGCGCCGCTTTTGCGGTTTTCATTATGACGAAAATAAACTCCGTGCCGGATATTTGAATACAGGAGATTGTGCGCGACAGTGACGCCGGAGGCGTCTTGCCCGTAAATGCCGTCGCCGCCAAAAAATTCCTGGAGGGCACGAGTGAAGGCGATGACGTTGTTGTCAATGACAGCGGGGCCGTGGCCGAGCTCAAACATGATGCCTGCTCCGGCGTTGTTGAGGACGATGTTGTTGGTGACTCGCGCGTTCTTGTATTCGTTGTCGATAAAGATGCCGTGGGCGTGGTTGTCGCGGACGAGATTGTTTTCAATGCGCGCGCCGATGGGGGCGTGAAGTTTGATGCCGGCCTGTTCCCACCACGGTATGTAGTGGTCGCGCCCGGTCTTGAATTCGAGCGCGTTGTTGCGCTCGATGCGGTTGCCTTCGATGACGATGCCGTGGCAGTGCCAGGCGATGAGCCCGCTCATGCCGTTGTCGGAAATGACATTGTTGCGGATGACGTTGTCGCGGCCGGTGATGGCGCGTTGCTGGTCGGGCGTGGTAAGGGCAAGGCGCTGGAGCATCGGGCCGTAGCCTTCGCTGCCGGCGTCCATGCCAATGGTCTTGGCGAGGCGGATGATGTTGTTTTCGACAAGCCAGCGGGAACCGCTGCGAAGGCTGACTGCGCCGAGTTGCGGCCAGAGTCCCTGGTTGGCGGCATGCTCGAAAACAAATCCGCGCACGACGATGTAGCGCAGTCCGCGACGCGCGGGGACGAAGATGCGGTCTCGCACGGAGAGTTCCACGAATCGGCGCGCGGGAGGCAGGGGGGAGGGAAGAAAGTGGGCGATGATGCGCTCGCCCGCCTCGTCCACAATCCACGTGCCGGGAACGCGCAAAACTTCGGCTACGGTTTCGGATTCGAGCAGGGGCGCGCCATCGACAAAGAGTTGGCCGCAGGTGCGCGGAAGGCGCCCGGGTTGTTTGTTGGCGAGCCATTTTTTCGTAAGTTCGCCAAAGTCCGCGACGGGACGGGCGGGGGCATCGTAGGGGTTGGAGGAACTGCGGATGAGGGACCGGTAGGGGTTGCGGGCGATGCCGGGCGCGGCAAAGAGCGCGTCGTCGAGCCTGGCGCTATAAACGCCGTCGGGCGCGTCGGCGACGGGAGCCCAGTCGGGCGTCCAGATTTCGGAGCCGCGCACGAAGACCTGATGACCGGGAGCCGCCTCATAAGTGATGGGGGCGTTGGCAGTTCCTCCTCGCCCGGGAGCGATGTGTTCGCGATAAATGCCCGGATGGACATAAATGGTGTCGCCGGGTTGCGCGAGCGCGGCGGCGGCGCCAATGGCGCGAAAGGGCGTATCCGATGTTCCGCTACTCGAAATGATCGCGGGCGCGGCGTCTGGCTCAGGATCGGCGGCGCGCGGATGGGTGTTGTTGACGTGAAGCGTGCGCGCGCCAAGCACAGGCGGGAGCAGTGACGCGGCAAACACTGCAACGGCAAGATGAAGGAGAGATGTATCCATTTCCAGACGCTTCAGTTACTTGTTATAGTATTTCGCGTAAAAATCGTTGGCGAGGTCGGCAGGCTCTTTGATGGCCTGCACGTGACCATCGAAAAACAGGACATTGGCTTTGCCGTTGTGACAGAAATTCGCTCCGGCGGTGGCTTCCTCATTGGGTTTTCGCGTCCAGTATTTCTTGTTTCCATCGGTAAAATAGAGCGTTCGTGATGGAGTCGTGATTTGGTCGTGGGTGATGAGAGAACGTGTTCCGGTTTCCGTCCCGCTTTGTTCCTTCATGCCGACCAGGGAGCCGTTGATGGCACAGGAGAGGTTTTCGATAAGTCCGGTGCCCGTAAAGGTGGCTCGCCTGCGCTCGGCGACGGGGCACATCCAGATGCCGGTTTTGTTGTTGAAATCGCCCTCCGTAATCGCCGGGAGCCAGGTTATCGCCAGCCTGGAATAATAATCGATGGGAAGCGTGCGATTCTTGTTATCCTGCGCGAACAGCGCGGCGGCGACGCCGATTTGCCGCAGATTGGATGCGCAACGCGCCTGATACGCCAACGAGCGGACGCGACCGATCGAGACCAGCACCAACGCTGACAAAATACCGATAATGGCGATGACGGTGAGCAATTCGACTAATGTAAACGCTTT
>JAISAX010000369.1 GCA_031266495.1 Opitutaceae bacterium | reverse complement strand
GCCCGTCAGGGGATGATGGCGGAGACGATTTCGCTCCAGGGGCCTTTCTGGCCGCGGTTGTTTTCCCAGCGCAGACAAAAATAGACCGTCTTGCCGCGCAGTTCGTCCGCAAACTCGATGCGGAAGGGGCTGCGCGTGCTGAAAACCGAGTGCGTCAGTTGATGGAACGCCAGCGGGCCGGTGCCGTCGGCGATCCCATTGGCTGAAATCCCCGTCGGAAGACGGGATATAATCTCCGTTATGCATTGTGTATTTTTTTGTTGGTTAGCAGGTAGCAGACAAAAATAAAGCAGGCTCCGGGGTCTGTTTCCCGGTATCCCGGGCCACGGTTGGCATGGACGCCAGGAGTCCTGGCGTCCATCCGGAAACTCCTGGCGTCCATCCGGAAGGTCCTGGCGTGGACCGGAGATGTTGCCCGATTCTCCGGGAAAGAGGGCGCGTGGACCGGCGTCGTGCCGACGGCAATCGCCCTGTTCCCGCCGCTACGGGACAAGACTTGCCCGCTTTCCCGTCCGCCTGCCGCTCTCCGCCGGGATAATCCTCTACCCTTCGACGTGAATGAAACTAATTTCGGGGGGGGGGGGGACGGCGGACGGTTGTCATGTGGCGCGGTGGCGTGGTGTCGCGGGAGGTGGCGGGAGGGAGGCGGGGAGGCATGGAGGCGGCGCTTCGCGCCGTCCACGGGCTGGAAGCCCGTGAGCCCGTGCCACGTCGATCCGCGTAACTTCAGTTCGTAATTTCCTTCCGGTCTGGTCTGTCTAGAGCACCCCGGCGGGCAGCGTCACGGAGCCGTTGATGACGGGAAACTCCCCCGCGCCCTCGACAGCCACCCGCGTCACGCCGGCCGGCATTTGCAAGGTCAGGGGCACCTGCCTGGCCAGCCACCGGTCGAGCCGCGGCCAGCCCAGCGTCACCCGCACCCTGCCGTCGCGCACGGTCGCCTGCTCCTCGCGGACGTTTTCGCGCAGCCAGCGCCAGAGAAACAACTGCCCCTGCGTGGCGTACCACACCCCCGCCTTGCGTCCGTAGCGGGCGAGCAGGGCGTCGAATTTTTCCCAGTCCGTCGCGGAGGCGACCTCGTAGGAATGACCCCATAAATAAAATACGCCGCCCGGTTGCGCCGCGGCCCGCTCCCACGCCTTCGCCAACCGCTCCGGCGGGGCGAGAAAATGCGCGTCGGTGACGAGCGCGAGCGGCTCCGCATAACCCGTGACGCTTCCGTTCCCGTTGCGCGTAGTGCGTCCGGAAAGATACCCGGCGGCGCGCACCCCCCGCAGCACGTAGTCGCCACGCGCATCATCGGCGCGGACGTAGCCGTACGGATACGCGAACGAGATCACCGGATGCCCCAGCGCCGCCTCCAGCCGCAGGCGCATTTGCAGACACTCCGCCGCCCACTGCTCCGGCGCGATCATCCAGCCGTGCGGATGGTTGACGGTGTGCGAGCCGATCTCCATGCCGCGCCGCTCCAGCGCGGAGACAAACTCCGTGCGCTCCGCCTGATTCTTCATCAGGAAAAACGTCCCGCGAAAACCGTGTTTTTCAAGAAGCTCCGCGCAGCGCAGGTCGTTGGCGGCGCCGTCGTCCCAACTGGTGACGACTGCCATCCGCATGCCCGCCGGCAACAGAGGCAGGGAGACCTGTTGTGAATTTCCGGATACACCGGATGCACTGGATATACCGGATACGCCGGCGTCGCCTGCTGCTGCTGCTGCTGCTGTGGTGGCTGTGGCGGCGAACGAAAGCGCAATCCGTGCGCGCCGGTCCACGCTCGCCACCGGCAGCGCCGCCGTTTTCAGGTCGAGCGGGATGCGCGGCCGGTAAGCCGGGACGGATTGCAACACCGCGCCCGTCACATCGGCCACCTGTTCCCAGGCCAGCGAGACCGGCGCTTCGTCCATAAACACACTCACCAGGCCCGACACCGGCGCCACGATGCGTTCGCCGCCTGCACCCGTGGCGGTCAACGAGCCGGAGCGCTGCGCGGCGGCCACGCGGAACCGCGGGCGGATCTGCCAATTGCCCTGCGGCAGCCCGGTCGGGAGCGCCATCACCGCCGCCCCTCCCGCCCCTCCCGCGCCGGGCGTCGCCGCCGCCTCCACGAGAACGCCGAGCAGCTCCGGGGCATCGGCCACCGCCGCCGCCGCCGCCCCCGTCCCCGCCACCGCCGCCGGCCCGTCAACGGGCGTAAACGTCACGCCGGAGATCGCGCGGATCGCCTCGGGCATCCGGCGCTGCGGATGGATTTCCAAGGAAGCGAGCGGACCGGCGCACCGGAGCCGCAACCGGAACCGGTCCAGGTTCCATAACGGGTTGTCCGCTTCGGTGAGATCGTAAACCGGAGCCAGGGGAGTGCCGAAAAAGAACTTCATTCGCGGGGAGTCTTTCGGACGCTTGGCAAACTTGACCGACATCTCCCACCAGCCCGGAGCGAGCGGTTCGGGCAAACGCCACCGGTAGCCGTCGGAGGGCGAAGACCGCACCGGCAGGCTGACGCCCGCGCGACCGTCGTCGGCGGTGACGATTTCGCCGCCCTCCGCCTTGTCCGGCGCGAGAGTGACGACCCTCCGCGCATCGGCAGCGGACAGAGGCAGCGAAGGAGCAACCAGGACCGCGAGGGCGAACAGGACGCGGTGACAACGGAGACGCAGGAAACAACGGAGACGCAGGAGGGGATTTTTCATAACGAAGAGGTGGAAGGTGAAGAGGAGGCCGACAAAACGCGAATTTTCGGGGGATTGCACGAATCTTCCGGCGCGAACCGGGCGGAGCGGTGACGTTCCCGTTGCCGCTCCGGGCTCCGGATTTGGCCGCAGGCCCCGGCATGCCTCCTCATGGCGCATTCCTCCCTCCTGATCAGTTCCCTCAGTATCCGCGGGCCGGATCGCCGCCGAGGGGAATGGCGGGGCGGGCGCGGGTGTCGAGAGCATCGACGTTGTAGAGGCGGTGCAGTTGCCAGCCGGCGCGGAAGGGATCGCCGTGCGTCTTGATCCAGGCGGAAATCGCGCCGAGCACCGCCGGGTCTTCGCGGCGCGACCACTCGGGGTGCAGCCACACGTGCCGCACGGCGCTGACCTCGCCGCCGATGGCGTCCCACCAGCGCCGGATCGAATCGGCATCTTCCACGATGAGCTTGAGTTCGTCGGCCCGGCGAAGGTTTTCCGGCAGCGGCGGCCTGGCCCGTTTCGGGCTGACCGTGATCCAGGCGAAGTCTCCGCGAACCGGATACGCGCCGGAAGTCTCCAGGTGCGCGGGCAGGCCGGCGGCCCGGAGCGCGGCCGTCAACGGACGCAGGTCGTGGATCGCCGGCTCGCCGCCTGTGACCACGGTGAAAACCGCCGCGGTGGCGCGGGCGCGGGCGGCCAGTTCGTCCACCGGGATGCGCGGCACTTCGGCGGGCACCCAGTCCGGATGCCACGTGCTGGCGGAGTCGCACCAGGCGCATTTTACGGGGCAGCCGAAGGTGCGGATAAAAAACGCGGCGCGCCCCGTGTGGCAGCCCTCGCCCTGCCAGGTGAAGAAGGTTTCGTAAACCGGAAGTGTCGCGCTTGCGCTCATGGGATGATGGTCCTCCCGTCGGGTTGCGCTCGCCGGTCAGACGAGGGCCGGCGGAGCAAATGAAGAATGAAGAATGGTCGGAACTGTGGCGGTGGCGGTGGGGTGTGCTTTGGTTTGGTCATTCTGCATTCTGCATTCTTCATTCTTCATTTGCCCGGGGGGGCGTGAAGGTGGCGATGTTTTTCGAGTCTTCCGCGACTTCGACCGCGACGAGGAAGGCGCGTCCACCGGTTTCCTTGTCCACGAGCGCGCCGAGCACCTCGTAAAAATGCCGGGCAAGCCCTTCGCAGGAACAACCGGGCACGACGTAGATTTTCCAGGCGTCGGGGCAGGCGGCCACGATCTGCTCGCGGAGCGGGTCGTCGGCGTTGAAGACACAGGCGTGATCGAGGTGCCGGTCGATCCAGCGCTTGATGAACCGGAGTTTTCCGAAATCGATCACGAACCCGTTTTCGTCCGCGCGGTGGCAGCCGAACGTCAGCGTGATCGACCAGTTGTGGCCGTGAATCCACGCGCAGTGGCCGTCGTGCCCGTGCTGGCGATGCGCGAACGGGATGTCGGTCCAGGTTTTCCGGCAGGTGATCATGCGGAAGACGGAAGCGGGAGTTTCCGGTGATGGCGAACCCGTTCCGCCACGGAGGGCGCGGCCGGGTCGTAGGCCGTGGGGTCGGGGATGCCGGCAAGCGAAAACGCCTCGCGCCGCTCGATGCACGTCCCGCACACGCCACAGTGGAGCGGGCCGCCCTTGTAGCAGGACCAGGTTTTTTCGAAAGGCACGCCCAGCGCGGCGCCGCGCCGGACGATGTCGGCCTTGGTGAGGCTGACAAACGGACGGTACAGCGAGACGCGGTGCCAGTCGGCGAGCCGGATGGCATTGTCCACGGCGTCGGCAAACCCGGGGCGGCAGTCGGGATAGATGGCGTGATCGCCGCCGTGCGCGGCATAGGCCACGCGGTCGAATTTTCGGGAGATGGCCCAGCCGGCGGCGATCGAGAGCATGATCATGTTACGGTTGGGCACGACGGTGGTCTTCATGACCTCTTCGGAGTAATGGCCGTCGGGCACCGGGATGTCGTCGCTGGTGAGGCTGCTGCCGGAGAGAAGCGGGGCGATGGCGCGCAGGTCGGCGATCCGGTGTTCGACGCCGAGGAGCGCACAGAGGGAACGGGCGGCATCCAGTTCGCGGACGTGGCGCTGGCCGTAGTTGAACGAAAGCGCCTTCACCTCGCGGCTTTCGTTCGCAAGCTCGTAAAGCAGGACGGTGGAATCGAGTCCGCCCGAATGGATGACAACAGATTTCATGCAGGTGTGTTTGTGCGACACGGTAGTGTGCAGTCAAAAGTCAAAAGTCAGAAGGTCGAAGGTCGCCAGCAGCTCCGCTATGCGGAGCATTTTGCAGGGATGGCCTGCTCCGGCGGGCCGCTGATGACTTCCGACTTTCCGACCTTTGACCTTTGACTGAACACTACGTTGAGGTGCCTCCCCCCCCCCCCCCCTGGTTTGCCGTGGAATCGAAATTAGGGGTTGAACAGCGGCGGACGCGTCGCACTGTGCGCGATGGCCAGGTGCCATGCATGGGCAGGCGCGCGAATCCCGCCAGGACCGGAAGGTAGCAACGGTAGTGACGTTCTCCCAGTGCCGTGGAGTGCCTGGCCACTTTTTTTTACACCCTGCAGGACCGGTCGCTTCCTTTTTGCCTTGCCAGGCATCGCCGTAAATGGGCGCTATCGGTGGCTCAGACTTTTGCGGCGGCATGGTGGCCGGGGAGATCCCGGCACAAGGCGTTAATCCTTTTTCTCCTCATGAAACACCGCCGCAATCCCTCAAAAACGTCGGTAACCGCAGGCGGGCGTGGACGGATGAGGATTACGCGACCTGATTACACCCGTTCGTCCACACTCGTGCCGGATTGCCAGGTGCTTTCGATCAAGAGTTGTTGCGGCATTGCGGGAATCTCCCGTTCGCCGCGGTCCATTCACGGCAACTACACCAACGCCCTCTTCTTCGACTGGCACGTTGCCAAAACGGACTTCAACAACCCCGCCAGATAAAAACGCCTTCGCCGCCCATGTATTTCCACTCCATGACACACTGCTCCCGCCGCCACCCGAAATTCCGTTTTCCGCTAGTCCTGGCGGTCCTCCTCTCCACGGGGACGGCGGAGGCTGTTCCCGCGCAATTGCCCGCGATCTCCCCCGCCCGCATCAAGCAGATCGCGGCCTGAATTCCCGCCCGGCCTGACAGACATTTCGATATCTTCCTTGGCGGCTTTGCCAGTGACGGATTTTGCCATGAAGGCAGCGGCTACTGGAGCTATGGATTCGGTCATTTCGTGCTCGGCGCGGAAGCCATCCGCCAGACCACCGGCGGGAAGATGGACTTGCTCGCGGAGCCGCACGCGCGGCGCGTGGCATCTTTCGCCCGCGACTGGCAAATCGTGAACAACCTGTATCCTGCTTTTGGAGACGTCGCTATCTGGAACCGGCCCAGCCGATGGCTGACGGACTTTGTGGCCATGCCCATGCATTCCGGCGCAGGGCGACCGAGGGGCGCCGGTTTGAAACGGGAGCCCAATCTCGGAGGACAACTTTATTCGATTCTGTTCGGGCTTTCGCATGTGCCTGACCGACCATCCGGAAAACCGCATCCCCTTCCGGAAATCCGCATCGTATGATGAAACTCGATACGAACTGCCGCCTCGCAATTACGAGGCGGGATTCGATGACGTGCCCTGGATCAACTCCCGGATGCCAACCCGGAAAACCGATACGAATAACAGGAGCGGTTTTTCAACGGATTTCATCGGTCAAAACCACGACTGGCCGCAAGGCCATGGCATTGCAGGCTATCGATTATGCCAGTTTGCGCGATCGCTTGCTGGCGGATGGACAGCGGCTGGAGGCGCCGGCTGCCCTTCACTGATTGCCTGCGAATCGACAGTAGGGGCGCACGGCCCAGTGCGCCCCTGCAAAAAGGCCGGCTGCGTAACTTCAGTTACTTCAGGGAATCCCCCCCCCCCCTAGTATCCACGCGGTTGACGGTGTATTGGCCAGAAACGGACAGCGGGATTCTCCCATTTCCTGTTTGCCTCGTCTCCATGTTTTAATGTCTTGAATAAAAACTCATGATATTCCCATCCCGAATACTCTTGCTTCCCTGCCTTGCATGGCTCGCGTCCGTCACGGACGTTTGCCGCGCGAAGGGGGGGGGGGGCAACCCGGTGATACCCGGAGCGGGTCCACATGCGCTGGTTGCCGATAAAACCGTCCGGATTTTCTTCCTGTTATGAAAAACGACATTCCTCCGTCTGCATCTCCATCGGGGGATATCAGGGTTTCCACTTCACCAGGATCGGCCGCGTTTCCGTGGCATTTTATTCGACGGGCGGTTTACCGACCGGCCTTCGACGAGCAGACCTCGCTGACTCTCGCCCATGTCCTTCCCGGACGAATTACGGATATGGATGTCATGCACCCGCCTGTCACCGGGCGGCGCAGTCGCTGGACGCTGACGCCCGACCGCTTCGAAATCGCCGGGGCCGATTCCGAAGCGGGACGCCGGATGTATTCACTCAATCCTTACGCGTGCCATGAACTCCTTCCGGAATCCGTTCCCGTCGGCGCGGAGCTGCACTGGGTCGCGTGCAACGATGCGGAAAAACTCGTCCTGCGCGTGGCAATCCGCCGTCAGACCGAACACGACTGGACAATCACGGTCAACGGTCGTGCCAGCGGTTGCGGGGATCCTGCGGTGCTGCCCGGGATATGCGGCTGCTGGCGATCATCAGGGACACAACCCCTGCGTCGTGTTATCCTGCAAGGTCAGGGGTGCGGCATGGTGGTTTACTGCCAGGCGGGAGATGCTCTTCCCGAGGTGTGTCTTTCGGTGGATTTTCCCGATGCCTTTGATTTCCGAAACGTGCGGCGCTGTCAGGCGACTCAGGTATTTGTCGGCGCCCTTGCACACGACACGGCTCCCGTGCGGCTGGCGTCCGTGCGGCAGTTTTTCAGCGCGGGCGCGGGCCTCGCCGACTTGCGGCCCGTGACCACGCCCGACGGGTTGCCGCTTGCCGAGCGTAACCGCGTCTTCATGACCGCCTCGTTGCGCGGACGCGGGCTGCCGCATTCCTTGCAAGGCGTGCTGAGCTTCGATCCCGCGCTGGGTGACATCCGCCTTGAAGGTGTTATCGTGTTTGATCGCGGCGACGGGTTATGGCGCAACGAAATCGCTTCCCACCTGATCCACGATCCGGCCAGCGGGGACTGGCTGGGGCTGGCGACAGGTTTTTCCGGGTTCGCGGACACGCCGCGCACCGACAAACAGATTTTTGCCTTTCGCACCCGCCGCGATCCGCGTTTCGGTTTCTCCGTTATCAAGGCGACGCCTTCCGGGTTGATCGGCGACTACGAGGATCCGTCGCTCGTTTACGATTCCGTCCGCGCCTGCTGGCGTCTCGCGCTTTGTGTGAACCATGGAGCAGGCTACAAGGCCGCCTTGTTCGAGTCCACGAGGCCGGATAGCGGTTTCCGTCTTGTGGCCGGTCCGGCGGGTCCGGACGCAACCGGCATGCAGATCGTCAACATCGACGGTACCCGGCATGTCCTTTTCGGAAGCGCGGACCGATGCCTGTATTCGGCATCTTATGACAATCTGGCGGTCGTCGGAAAACTCTCGCTCGATCTCCCTCCCTGGCGCGAAGAAACCGGAACGCGGGTTTGGCCGACCGTCATCCCGTTGCCGGAGGGTTCGTTTGCTCCGGCCATCCTCGTGACGATGGATCGCATCAATTATCCCGGCATGCCTGCGCCCAACTGGACCTATGGCGCGGTGTATTTTTATCACGCGGTGCCGGCGTGAGGAAGAGTTACTCATTTTTACTCTTTCCGGGCTTGACCTTCTCTCTTCATAGCAGCGGGGGGGGGGGGGAGGGCTGCAGACCTGCTGCGGACCTGCGAAACTTGCGTTTGCAGCTACAGGGCGAGCGACAACTGTGCGTCTTCTTCCGGACCGGGCGGGGCAAAGCAGTCCGGTCCTTCGAAGCGCACGCTGTTGACGCGGGTCGAGACGCGCGTGGCCGTGGTCAGTTCGTCGGGCCACGGGACGAGCAGCGGGGCGAGGTGCGCGGGCTCCGTGAGGCGCGGATCGAGCCAGCGGCGGAGAGCGTCGTCGCCATCCAGCATGACCGGCATGCGATGATGCACGGGCGCCATCACGGCATTGGCGGCGGTGGTGACGAGTACGCAGGTCTCATGCGCGGCCCCGTCGGGCCCGCGCCAGGTTTCGTGCAGGGCGGCGAAAAGAAACGGAGCCTCGTCACGCCGCCGGAACAGCCACGGGAGGCGGTCGCGCCCGCGGCGTTCCCATTCGTAAAAACCGCTGACGGGCACAACGCAGCGGCGGTGGCGGAAGGCGTCGCGAAAGGCCGGTTTTTCCGCCAGCGTTTCGGCGCGGGCGTTGGCGGGCGGCGGATTACCGGGCGTTTTGCCCCAGCCGGGGATCAGGCCCCAGCGAGGAGAAAAAGCCGCCAGCCGGAGGTCGAAACCTGAAGGGGGAGCGTCACCGACGGCGCGCACGGCGAGGAGGGCGGTGCCGGGAGCGATGTTGTAGCGCGATCCGGGCAGGGTGCTGTCGTCCTCCGCATCTTCGTTGCCAGCGGCGAGGGCGGCGCCGGGGACGCCGAGTCTGGCGAGAACGGTTCGGGCGTGGCTTTTCTGAAGGGCAAAACGGCAGCACATCGGGTTTCTATCCAGCGTTCAGGGTTCAGCGCTCAGGGTCCAGCGTCCGGAGTCCGGACTCCGGAGCAGGGCGAATGCGAAAACGCTGCATCCTGAACCGGAGCCCTGTACCCCGAACTGCTGCCGCAGGCGGTGGCGACGGTGGCGGCGGCCCATGTCTCCACGGCGGCGGGGAGTTCGCGGATGGACTGCAGCGCGAAAAAGCGGCCTGCGCTCGTTTCGGCGGCGGGCGGTTCGGCGTGTTCGTGGGCCCAGAGGAGCGGATACGGGATGTGCGCGCCGGCGCCGCCGAGCGCGAGGACGGGGAGGATGTCGGACCTGAGCGAGTTGCCCACCATCAGAAAACGATCGGGCGCGATGTCGTGGCGACGGAGCACGGTCGCGTAGGTCGCCTCGTTTTTGTCGGAAACGATCTCGGTGTGGGCGAAGAGGTCAAGGAGGCCCGAGCGGGCGAGTTTCTGCTCCTGGTGGTGTAGGTCGCCCTTGGTGATGACGAGCAGGCGCGCCACGCTGCCGCTGCCGGCGAGCGCGGCGAGGGTGTCGGCCACGCCGTCGAGAAGCTCGACGGGGTGCTTCAGGATATCGCGGCCGAGTTCGAGAATCTGGCGGACTTCGGCCGCGCTGATCCGGCCCGCGGTGAGTTCGACGGCGGTCTCGATGGCCGAGAGGGTAAAGCTTTTCACGCCGTAGCCGTAGAGATCGAGGTTGCGCATTTCGGTGTCGAAAAGCGTGCGCTCGACGGCGGCCGCGTCGGCGTCGTGGTGGCGGGCGAGTACCTCGCGGAAACGCGTGTGCATCACCTCGAAGAGGGATTCGTTGTGCCAGAGTGTGTCGTCGGCATCGAAGCCGATGACAAGATCGTCGCGGTCCTCGCGGGCGGGTGGCGGCATGGCGAGAGAAAAAAGCTGAAAGGCCGAAACGCGGAAAGCCGAAAACCGGTGGATGCGGGCGGCCCGCCGCATGACTGCGGACAATCCTTTTCTTGCCACGAAAAAATCTGCCTCCGGGACGAGCGTTTCGGGCGAGGTCCGGAAACAAATGTCGGGACAAGCCTGTGATTTGCTTTTACGAACGGGGGTCTGTCCTGTTCACAAGAGCCATTCTGCCACCAATGAGAATGATAAAAAACCGATTCGCTATCCGTCGTTGTCTGTCTCTTCCAGTGATCCTCGCAGTTTGCAGCCTGTCAGGAGGTTGCATGGGGCCGGGCGCAACCGTGGAACGCAAACCGGAAGCCTATGACACCGATGGCGACGGCTATCTGTCGCTGCCGGAATTCCGCAATACGCTCGTCGCAGCCCGCTCCGGCGATCCTGTCGCCCTGTTCCGGAGCATCGACAAGGATGGCGACGGCAAGATCACCGTGAGCGAAATCAAGGCCTGGCGCGCCCATCGGAACCCCAACTACTGATCCATTTTACCGCCCCGGACTGCCATCGGTCCGGGCGGGGAGTAATTGAAAGTGAAGGGAAACCCGAAATTTCGCCTGAACCGGAACCGGATCAGGACCGTAGGGGCGCACTTCACGTGCGCCCGTTGACGTTGATGAACAACGGCGCCTCATTCTGCGAACGGACGCTATCGCCGCATGAACGCCGAATGGATCAAAACCGCCCGGGCCCGGCTCGCCGCGCTGGTGTCTGCCTGAGCAGGCCCCTCCCCCCCCCCCCCCGGCGCAGAAGGCCGGAGGAGGCGTCGGGTTGATGTTGAATGCCTGCCGCACTTGCCCTCATGCTGCCCGCTTTCATCTCACCCGTCCGCCAAACCAACCACCGTCCAGCCACCGCATCACCATCATGCTAATACCGCTCATCATCACCGGAGCCATCCTGCTCATCCTCGTCCTCTGGGTCGTCGGCATCTACAACGGGCTCGTGACCCTGCGCAACCGTTTCAAGAACGCCTTCGCGCAGATCGACGTGCAGCTCAAGCGCCGCTACGACCTCATCCCCAATCTCGTCGAGACCGCCAAGGGCTACCTCAAGCACGAACGCGAGACGCTCGAAGCCGTGACCAGGGCGCGCAACATCGCCGCCTCCGCCGCGCAGGCCGCCGCCGCCAATCCGGCCGACCCCAACGCCATGAAGAGCCTCCTCACCGCCGAAGCCGGCCTCGGCGGCGCGCTCTCCCGCCTGCTCGTCGTTTCCGAGCGGTACCCCGACCTCAAGGCCAACCAGAACATGATGCAACTCACCGAGGAACTGACCTCCACGGAGAACAAAATCTCGTTCGCCCGCCAGGCGTACAACGATGCCGTGATGGCCTACAACACCCGCCGCGAGACGTTCCCGACCGTGATCCTGGCCGGTGCCTTCGGCTTCACGCCCGCCGAGTTGTTCCGGATCGAAGACCCGACCGAACGCAACGCGCCCAAAGTGAGCTTCACCTGAGTCCTGTTGGCAGGGGCGTCGCTTGCGCGTGGCGCGGGCGTCTCGCCCGCTCCGGAGTGGCACGGGCTTCCAGCCCGTGGACGGCGCGGAGCGCCGCCGGTATCGTATATATTCCAGCATTTTTCCCATCCCATGGATTTTTTCGAAGCCCAGGCCCGCGCCCGCCGCCGCACAGTGCGGCTCGTCGTCCTTTTCATCTGCGCCATCGCCGGCCTCGTGGCGGTCGGCTATTTTTCAACCATCGCCGCGCTGCGCGAATTCGTCCCGCCGGACGGTGATGGCTACACCGCCGGTATCGGGACGGACACGACAACCGTCCGTTCCATCCGTTCCTGGTGGGATCCGCGGCTCCTCGCCGGCATCGCCGCCGGCACCTGCGCGGTGGTCGGGCTCGCCTCGCTTTTCAAATGGACGCAACTCCGCTCCGGCGGCCGGGCCGTGGCCGACATGGTAGGCGGACGCGCCATCGATCCGCGCACCACGGACCTGAAGGAGCGTCAGCTTCTCAACATCGTCGAGGAGATGGCGCTCGCCTCCGGCGTGCCCGTGCCGGGCGTGTACGTGCTCGACAAGGAGCCGGCGATCAACGCCTTTGCCGCCGGCCACACGCCGGAGGACGCCGTGGTGGCCGTGACACGCGGCACGCTCGACCGGCTCTCGCGCGACGAGCTCCAGGGCGTGGTCGCCCACGAATTCAGTCACATCCTCAATGGCGACATGCGCTTCAACCTGCGTCTCACGACGGTGATTTTCGGCATCCTCGTCATCGGCCTCATCGGCCGCATGGTGCTGCTGAGCATGCGGCACGCGCGCGTGCGTTCGTCGTCATCCGGCGGAGGCAAGAACAACAACGGCGCGGGGCTGGTGGCCGTCATCGTGATTGTCGGCCTGTTGCTGACGGTGCTCGGCTACATCGGCTATTTTTTCGGACGCCTGATCCAGGCGGCGATTTCGCGGCAGCGCGAGTTTCTGGCCGACGCCTCGGCGGTGCAGTTCACGCGCAACCCGCAGGGCATCACCGGCGCGCTGAAAAAGATCGGAGGTTTCGCCGAAGGCTCGCGGCTGCAAAGCGGACGCAGCGAACAGATCGGACACTTTTTCTTTGCGCAGGGATTTCTTTCCGGCCTCGCCGGCATCTGGGACACACACCCGCCGCTCGCCGAGCGTATTCAGGCCATCGATACCGGTTCCCGTCCGAAGCAGGCCGAGGAGTGAGATGCGAGGAGAGTATTCGCAAAAGGGCGCGGGGAAAGGAGGCTTAAGCCGTGGCACGGGCTTCCAGCCCGTGTGACGGCGAAGCGCCGCCGGATCGGAGTGGCGCGGGCTTTTTCTGACAAACGCCCGCTCCAGGGTATGATGGAAGGTGGTTCGGTCAGGCCGACTTTGAAATCCAGTTCGGCAACCATTGTGCGACTGTGGAGACGGGGGTGGTTCCTCGCGTGTCAGCGGAACGGGCGGCGGCATCAAGGGCCGCGAGCATTTCAGGAGTCTCGGTCTCGTACCGTTCCTGCCCGTGCAGCCATTCGTGAACTTTTTGTTGTTCGCCTGTGGGCAGCGCCTTGATTTGTTCAATGATATCGATCGCAAGCACGTTGGCAATCTGGTCGCCGTTTGCAGGGGAGCCAATCAGTTTTTCCCGATCGCGAGAAGGGACCGGACGACATGGAACCCGGTTTGTATCTCGTGGGCTGCGACGGTGGCAGTGCGCGGAAGCGGTTGGACGTCCGGAGCAGGCCGAAGCCGACGCCGCACCGGCCGCCCCTCCGCCTGGCGACGTCGTTCGGCAAGCGGGTCATCCCGGGAGCCGATGTCATCGTATTGCCGGCGGTCGAACAATTTGTGCTCCGCACATCGCCCGACCCTGTCGTGCCGGGCATCATACAGGCGTTGTCCGCGAAAGGGGGATCACGGGGAGCCGGTGTTCGTCGGCGGAGAGCAGGAGTGGCATTTCGGTGGCGGAGCCGTGGCAGGCGAAGGCTCCGCCGGGAGGGGGAAATACTTCGGCCTCGACACCGTGCGGCAGGACGAGGCGGATTTCGCCACGCAGGCCTTCTTCGAGTGTCCACGCAAGGCGGATTTCCCCGCAGGGTGTGGGTACCTGCCCGTCCACGCGGGACAGGCCGCAAGGCAGCGGGCGGATGGCCGCGCGGCGAAAGCCGGGGAGGAGCGGCTGCACCCCGAGGATTTTTGAGGAAATCTGCCAGAGCGGCGTGCCACACCACCCGTGGCTCCAGTCGCCCGCGTTCCACATCTCGCGGACGGTTCCGGTTTCGGGATTGATTTGCCAGCGCCGCATTTGCGCGGGGGCGAGTTCCCCGAAGAGGCCGGCATGTGCCAGCGCCTCGAATACGAAATGCATGAAGTACGGCTGGCAGGTTGCCGGGAAATCCGGCGCGGCGAGCACCGTCCGCATGATGTCCGCATGTCGTTCGCGCGGCGCGAGGTCGTAAAGCACGGCGAGGGTGCTGACATGCGGGCTGAAGGTCTCGATGTCACGGTCGGCCGGCAGCCAGAGGGAGGGCGGCACGGCGCTGCGGAAGGGGCGGCCATCGCGGTAGCGGCCGCGCTCCGGGCTCCAGAGTTCGCGCCCGAAGGCGTTTGCGGTTTCCTCGCGCAATCGCCGCCAGTGTTCCGCCCGCGCGGTGTCGCCGGTCAGCGAGGCCACGCGGGCGGCATTGGCAAGACCGCGGCAGTAGAACGCCGTCAGATAGCCTTGTCCGATAACCGCCGGCGGATGATGGCAGTCGAAACCGCCGATCGTCACCCAGTCCATGAACAGGTAATCGGGTGCCTCGCTGACGAGGCCGTGGCGCCCCTGCCAGCCGGTGAAGCGGTCGAGCAGATCCCGCACCTGCGGGGCGAGTTCGCGGACGAGGGCGTCGTCCCCGGTGTGGTCATGATAGTCGATCAGCATTTGCAGCCAGAGCAGCGCGTAGCTGGTGTGGAAGCAGAGGCTGCCGTTGCAGGCGAGGAGAGCGGCGAATTTTTTCAGTTCCTGACGCGCGAGCCACGGCTCGCCGAAGGCGCGAAAGGCGACCAGCGATTCGATGAGTGCGTCGCCCGGATCGCTGATCGGTTCCTGATGGTCGGGCGAGTCGAGGAAACGGTCCTGCATGCAGATTTGCACCGCCCATCGGGATGCCTGCCAGAGCCGCTCGAACTCCGGATCGTCGCAGGCGAAGGCGCCGCGGCAGGCGATCGGACAACCGCGGAAGATGACGCCGAGGGAATCGATTTCCACCCCGTCGTCCGTTCCGCATCCGGAGAGTTCGAGGTGGAGCCAGGCGAGGCTGCTGTAGAATGGCGTTTCGAATACGTCCGGCGTGTTTCTGCCGGAAAGTTCGACGAGGGCCGACCGCCGGCCGGGACCGCGGCTTTCGCTCAGGTCGAGGCGAAGCAGGCAGCCGCGCGGGCCGCGCACGCGCAGCCCGGCGTGGGCGCTCAGGATGCGGTCGTAACGGAGGCTGATCCGCCCGTCGCCGCAAAGGCGCAGCGAGAGGCGGTGGTCGGCGGCGGACCGCAGGTTTTGCACGATGCCGCCGGCGTCGCTCGTTTCGGCCGGGGGGTAAACGACTTCGACAGGCGGGGGGATTTCGCTGGCGAGCAGGCGCGGCCAGTGCCGGCCGGCCGGGCAACAGGCCGGCCAGGAGCGGTCATCGAAGCCGGCCAGCCGCCAGCCGTCGGGTTCGGCGGACGCATGGTAGTGGAGCGGCGGATGCGGGTCGTCGCCGCCGGTGCCGGAAGGCCGCGACAGCCTGAAGTGGCGGGAGGGATACGCCCGCCAGGCGGAGTCGGCGCGGAGTTCGACGGAGGGCCGGCCAGGCAGGGCGAGCGTGGCCCGGAAGAAAAATCCGCAGTGGCCGGAAGAGCCCCACCATTCGCTGATCCGTTCGGGAAAAACCTCGGCGGCGACCACGTTTTCGCCGGCCTCGAACCAGCCGGCGGCATCGCGCGGGTCGCAGTAAAAAAGGCCGGTGCTGCCTCCGGTTTTGCCGCCGGGGTAGTCCTCGCCCGGATCGGCGGGACCGCGCGAGACGAGCCGGCCGTTGACGTAAAGGCGGTAGTGCCGGTCGGCGCTGATCCAGGCCATGGCGGCGAGAGGCGGGACGGGGAGGTGGATCGTTTTCCGGAAACAGACGACGGTTGCGTCCCCGTTGCCGGGCACAGGCGGCAGCCGGATCCAGCAGTCCGGAGAGGGGTCGCCGGGGCCGGGAGGAGGTGGAAGGGGACGCCAGGGCGCGTCGAAGGCTGTGGCGACTCCGCCGTCCTGCATCAGGCGCGGCGTCAGGCCGGGATAACGGATCGGGCCGGGAGGCGGAGTGGAGCCGGGTGACGATGGCGGCATGTCCGTGGATTCAGTTTTTGCCGATCGCGAGAAGGGACCGGACGACGTGGAAACCGGTTTGTATCTCGTGGGCGGCGACGGCCGCGTGCGGAAGCGGTGGGCCGTCCGCGGTGCAGAGCGTGTGCCAGCGGCCCGGATTTTCCGGCGGGACGAGGTGCGCGAAGGCCCATGCGGATACCTGTTCGAACCGGGCAAGCCAGACGTTGTGTCCGGTAATCCGATACAGTCGCCACAGTGCGGCCGCCGTTTCGGCCTGCGGCCACCACCAGACGCGCCGGTCGTCGTGCGCCAGCGGATCGATCCGGGCAAAGGTTTCCCGCGCGAGGCGCAGGGCATCCGGCACGCCGGCGAGTTCATGAATGTCGGCCAGCAGAAGCATGGCCCAGGCCTGGTCGGCGGTGTTTTTGGGAACAGGCGGCGGGGAGTCGCCGTCGCGGGCGGACGTGCCCGCGTCTTCGGTCGAAAACCAGTCTCCTGACCGGGTATCGCGGAAGCGGGCGACGAGGGAGGCCTGGCGACGGGCGAGGCGTGATCGCAGATGCCGGCAGGCATCGGGATCGGTTTCCCGCGAGATGGCGGCTGCGAGGACGTGGAGGGAGCGGAGTTGCAGCGAAAGAAAGCGGGACCGCATGTCTGCATCGGGATTGTCCGGCGAGGGCGGGCGTTCGTTTTCCGTCAGCCAGAAGGGCAGGACGTCGCGGTCGAGGTGGGCGGACCAGCGTTGCAGCCAGAGGGAAGCTGCGTCGGAAACACTGGCCGCCGCCGGGAGGATCGCCGCCAGCCCGAGGGCCACCAGCCGGAGGATAAGCAGCGGTGAGGGTCCGGAGCGCCCGGAGATGATCATGGACGGGTTTTGGAGAGGAGGAATTCGCCCGCGCCCAGTTTGGAGTCATCGGGTTGGGACTTGGTCATGGCATTGGACCACCACTCGCTATAGAGCCGCTGGTCGGAGCCGGGCAGACAGGCGGCGTGGCCATCGAGGAAGGCGACATTGATGCCGCTGCCACCGCCGTGGCGCGGGGGCATGCGGCGGCTGGAATTCCATATCGCGTTCCAGCCGTCCCAGAACAGGGGAGTGCGGGAGGGAATCTCGTAGAACGTATCGTATTTCTCGTCACGGGCCAGCATGCCGTAATCGGGACCACGCTCCGGATTGGCGGAATTGGCACGCGTGTTGGTGGACACGGACATGGGGCAGAGTTCCGTCTTCTCGATGATGAACGTGGTGGGGCTTTTGGTGAAAATATAGTTGGGTCCCGGTTTGTAATAACGGCGGAGGAGGCGGATGCCTTCGGTATTGTGCCCTTCGCTGAGCGGATGGTCCGGGTTGGCGGTTCCGGGAGGGGAATCGCCGCGAAATTCGTTGCGATACAGGGCATGGGCGGTCGCAAGGGTGCGCAAGTGGGTGAGGCACTGCGCACTCCGGGCGGTGTCCCGCGTCCGGCCGGCAACAGGGATGATAATACCGGCAAGGATGCCGATGATCGCAATGACCACGAGGAGTTCCACGAGCGTGAATGCGCGGCGCGTCCTGCGTTTGCCAGGACGGGCGGCAGGGTGGAGGACGGCAGGGAAAACGGACCGGATCGTGTTGTAGTTTCTTCGTGGTGACATGGTATCGGGGGGGGGGGGGGGGGGGGGGGGG
>JAISAX010000332.1 GCA_031266495.1 Opitutaceae bacterium | reverse complement strand
TGAGTTGCTCGCGCTCAACTTGCGTCAGTGTTACTTTATAGCGATTTGCCATCCTCCATTCTCTCCTCTTTTCCCTTATTCATGTCAATGCGAAACTTTAAGTGTTATAGGGTACTAGTGAGGAAAAATTTAGTTGCGGAAAAATGAGTGACGGCTTGCGCCTCTCTTGGCCCAAGGCGGCGGATAGAGCGGAGCGGACAGGCGGCAATATCACCGGTCGGAAGCGTCCTTGTTGAGCAGCCGGTAGAATTTGGGCAACTCTTTCTCCATTTGGAGATTGGCCGCGTTCATGTGGTTTTGGACCGTGCGTTCGGAAATGCAGAGGGCTTCGGCGATTTCCTTGTATCGCACGTTCTCCAGCCGGTTCATTTTGAAAATAAGCCTGCGTTGCGGAGGCATGCAGGCGAGCAGGGCTTCGACTTCCTCCTGGAACTCCTCGAACAGAAGGGCGGCCTCTGTCTTGCGTTCGTCGGCCAGTTCCTTCGGGTGCACCTCTTCCAGCGGCACCAGGTTCACCCTGGGCTGCCGGGTTATCATTTTTAACGCCTGATTGCCCACGGCCGTGAGCAGGTAGTTTTTCAGGGTGTTTTTGATCGTCAGGGTCTTCCGTCGATGCCAGACGCTGATGAAGACATTGGATGCGGCCTCCTGCGCGAGATCCGCCTTGCGAAGGATCAGATACGAGAGCTTGCAGAGCTGGACGGTATAAATCTCCAGGAGTTCCTGGAGCGCCCGTTCGTCGCCGTCGCGGATTCGGCGCATCAGCTCTTCGTCGCGAGTGGTTTCCGGGTTCATGAGAAAAAGGGCTGCGTGGTTTTCGAAGGGAAGGGAGGAGGGACTGCATGAAATTTCTTTCGGCTCCATGCCGAAAGCACGGGGAATGGATACGTTGCATATCCGGGGGTGAAAGAGGACGGGACAGGAGCGGCGGTGAGTTTGTCCTCCGGCCAGAGGGCACGGACGATGATCTGCTGGTTGGCGCGCCTGAAGACGACATCCACCATCAGGGAAATGTCCGACAGCAGGCGGGCAAGGGACACCGTATCGCTCGTTTTGAGCAACATGGGCGGCTTGCGGGAAATCTGGTTTACGGCGTAAACGAATCGCAGGGAGGTCTGCGTCTCGACCAGTGAAAAAATTTCCGGCAGCGTAACCGCGCGGGTTTTGATCGAGGTGATGTTGACCATCGTGCGGTTCAACACCTCGTCCTTGGTGTAGTCGGCGGTGTTCGCCAGCAGCGTGCCGTCCCGAAAGCCCGCCAGGAGCAGAAAAAGGCCGATCAGACGAGATACGATAACGGTCCGAACTCCCCGCGGGAGGCGTCTCGCCGCGCGGCGGCGGCTGGCGGCACAAGGATCAGGCGTAAAGCTCACGCTATTATATGACCCTTTTATTAAGGCGAATCTACTAGTCCTCCCGTAAAATTATGGTGACAACCGACGATTTCCCTCTCGGGCCATTTTTTAGACCAAGCCAGAAAAATTCAAAACAGCGCGGACCTGACATGTCACGCAGGAAAGTCATGGGGAAGCAAAACGTAACATACCGCTCCAAGCATCAAATCGCCCGATTCTGTTTTTTTGGATTTCCATGCGGAATTGCTGAATTTTTCCGATTGGATATAAAAATGAAGGCCGAAATTGTATCCATCGTATGGATATATTACCTATGAAGAAAGAGTTTTTCGGGTCTTTCGCGAAGTCGTGAAAGGCATTTTCCGAAATCTGCAATCAGACCGAAACTGTAACCTTTATGTAACAATCGGACTGGTAGATATGCCCCCAAAAAAAGGGTCTTAATAACTACGGCCCAATTCGGCCGCTCGTATTCCACCAGACTCACATCCCGACCAAATCCTCTCTTCCTTTCATATCTTCCGTCCAGTTCAGCACGCCGCCAAGGCGCGGCCCTCTTATTTTCTCTGTAGTGAATCATTCTTTATTTCAATCCATCCTTCTTTTTTGCCTGTGTTGGCTGATTTGTGTGCCGGGGCTGCGGGCCGTCGAAGCCGGGGAAACGAGGCGCATTGATATTTGGGAGTATAGAATCCGCGGCTCGGCGAAGCTGTCGCAAAAAGAGGTGGAGCGCGCGGTCTATCCCTATCTGGGCAAGCAACGGACGGTGGAGGACGTGGAGTCCGCGCGGCTGGCGCTGGAGCAGGCGTATCAATCCGCCGGCTATCAATCGATCGGCGTGCAGATCCCGCCGCAGGAAGTGCGCAACGGCATCGTGAAGCTGGAGGTGGTCGAGGGCACGGTGGGCCGGCTGCGGGTGCACGGCGCGCGCTACTTCGACCTCAACGAAATCAAGGCGGCCGCGCCCTCGCTGGCCGAAGGGCAGGCACCCAACTTCCAGAACGTGGAGCGCGAAATCGTCGCCCTCAACCAGCACCCCGACCGCAAGGTCACACCCGCGCTGCGCGCCGGGGTGGTGCCAGGCACCGTCGACGTGGACCTCAACGTGGAGGACACGCTGCCGCTGCACGGCAGTCTGGAGCTGAACAACCGCTACAGTTCGGATACGAAGCCCCTGCGCCTGAGCGGCTCCCTGCGCTACGACAACCTCTGGCAGCTCGGGCACTCCCTCGGCTTCAGTTTCCAGGTGGCGCCGCAGCGCACGGAGGACGCGAAAGTCCTCTCCGCCTTTTACCTCGCCAAAATTCCCGACAGTCCGGTGAGCCTGCAGGTGCAGGCGGTCAAGCAGGACAGCGATGTCTCGACCCTGGGCACTTTCGACGTGGCCGGCCGGGGCGACATCGTGGGCCTGCGCGCGATTCTTTCGCTGCCACCGAAGGCGAACTACTATCACAACCTCACCCTCGGGATCGACTACAAGAAATACGAGGAAGACCTGACCATCACCGGAGTGGACGGGGCGCTGCAAACGCCGATCACCTACTACCCGTTCTCGGCGGAGTATTCGTCGACCTGGCTGGGCGAGGGCGTGGTCACGCAGTTCAACCTCGGGGCGCACCTGCACATCCGCGGGCTGGGCAGCGACCCGGCGGAATGGGACAACAAGCGCTACAAGTCCGGCGGCAGCTACCTTTACCTCCGCGGCGACCTCTCGCAGACCCGCGACCTGCCCGGAGACTGGCAGCTTTTCGCAAAAATCCAGGGGCAGTTTGCGGGCCAGCCGCTGCTGTCCGGCGAGCAGTTTGGCGCGGGCGGCCTGGGCACGGTGCGCGGCTATCTCGAATCCGAGGTGACCGCGGACAACGCCTTCGGCGCCACGCTCGAACTGCGCACCCCTCCGCTGACCTTGGGCGGCATCTTCGACGAGTTTCGCCTGCACACCTTTGCCGAGTGGGTCGGCCTGACCCTCAACGATGCGCTGCCCGGTCAGAAGTCGCGCTTCCAGATCGGCAGCGTCGGCGCGGGCGGCCGGATCAAATTCAAGGACCACTTCAACGGCTCCATCGACCTCGGCGTGCCGCTGCTCGAAGGCGAGCACACCGACAAGCACGACGTGCGCTTCACCTTCCGGCTGTGGAGCGAATTTTAACCCGACCCTTCAACCAACACCTATGAAACGAGCGATCATCGCACTCTTCAAATGCCTGCCCGTCCCTGTAGGGGCGTCGCTTGACGACGCCCGGTCCGGCGCCCGCCTTCCCAAGCCGGGCGCGCACAAGGCACGCCCCTACGGATTCCGGCCGTTCCCGATCCTTGCCGCACTGCTGGCGCTGGCTTTTGCCAGTTCCGCCCACGCCTGGTGGGACAATAACTGGACCCTGCGCAAGCAGCTCACCGTGGAAACGTCCGCGGCGGATGCCCAGCCGGTCACCGACGCGCCGGTGCTGGTGCGGCTGCACATCAGCAACTTCAACTTCGGGGCCGCGCGCGAGGACGGGGCGGACCTGCGCTTCATCGCGGCCGACGACCAGACTCCTCTTACGTATCATATATCCCAATACGACTCTCTTTTGGGCGAAGCCTTCGCCTGGGTGAAAGTGCCCGCGGTCAAACCCGACGAATCTGCGAAGTTCTGGCTTTATTACGGCAACCCGGTGGCGTCGCCGGCCAGCGACGCCAAAGCCACCTACGACGACGCGACGTCGCTGGTGTATCACTTCGGGGAGCGCGGCCAGCCCGCGCGCGACTGGTCGGGTCATGAAAACCATGCTACGACCGCGGGCGTGCCGGTGGAAGGCTCGCTCATCGGCATCGGCGTGCTCTTCGACGGCACCCGCACGATCACCATTCCCACCTCGGAAAGCCTCAACCATCCCGCCGGCGCCGCGCTGACCTGGAGCGCGTGGATCAGGCCCGCGATTCTCCCCGCCAACGCCGTCATTTACAGTCGTCGCGACGGAGCCAATACCGCCCTTCTGATCGGCCTGGACAAAGGCGTGCCCTTTGTCGAGGTGACCGCAGCGGGCCAGACCCGGCGCACGCCGGCCTCGACCCCGCTCGCCGCTGGTGTCTGGCAACATCTCTCCGTGGTGGCTGACGGCTCGCAGATCACCCTTTATGTCGGCGGCGAAAGCCGCGCCACGCTCGCCGCGGCGTTGCCCGGTGTAATCCCGCGTCGAGTTTGATAAAAACGTGCAAAGGTTCAGGAAAAACCCAGAAAATCGCGTTTTCCGGCCATTTTTTCCCCCCCCCCCTGCTTTCCTCCCCCTCGCTGAACCCTGAAAGGGCCTTGCAGGCGATGTGCAGGCGATTATCGACGCGTGATCAGTCATACAGACCTCCGCAATCAGACCACCTGGTGCGGATCGTCGCCGTTGAGGGCACCGCCGCCGTTGAGCGCACGTCGCGCTTCGCGGCAACCTCCGCAGTGCTCGATGTCGGTGCCAAGCGTCCGGTCGATCCGGCGGGCGACGGGTGTGGCGACGCGGTGGATACGGTCGCCCCAGCGGATGCGGTCTGTCTTGCCCTCGCGAAAGGCGCGGATTTCGTCGGCGAGAGTGGCGAATCCGGAGGGGGAGGGGGGGGTAGGGGGCGTGCTCATGACTGTTTGGGGACGGATGTCAGGAATACTCGCGCCCGGGTGATGTCGAGTGTGGCGAACCGCTTGTTTCCGTCCGGCGCCAGATCAACAAACGGGGAAACCAGCCGCCATGCCGTTCTGTAGTAGGGATCGCCGTTCCCGTCGCCTCCCACCGTCTTCTCGTAGCTCTCCCAGGTGAAATCGAGCGCCACCATTTCTTGTCCGGTGGTTTTGTAGCCGCCGATTCCGAGGTTCGTGAAACTTTCATTATAGTCATCGTTTTTTATTTTCAGACGGGTGGGGGAAAGAACCTCGGTGTTCCCTTGCGAGGCTGTTACCGTGGGCGGGATGTTGGTGTTCGGGCGGGAGTATGCGAACTCGCTGGCAGGCGCATACCAGTCCGGATAGTCCTCTCCGGCGAACCGGGTGCCGAGCGAGACCCATGCATGGGTCCAGCCGCCCGGTGACGACTGGTGGCGGGTGATCGCGAAGGCGGACTCGGACAGATCAGCGGGGTGGCAGGGGTTCCAATAGCCGTCCCCAGCGAGCCGTACATTATCGACGATCCTGGTGCGGGTCTGTGTCGCCGTCCGGTACCACTTTGTCGCGGGGCCGATCACCGCGCCGAACCCGGCGGCGGCGGGCATGGTCCGGAGGTCGGCGGCCGTCTTGCCGAGTATGCGGAGGTTGACGGTGGCCGGCAGTATCTGGGTTTCCGATACCGGCGCGAGGGAGCGAATCTGGACGCTGCCGGTCTTCAGCCCGCCCAGCAGCGTGGGGTAGCCGAGGTAGGTTTCGGGCGTGGCGTTCAGTCCAAGCGGACCGTTGGGGGCGGTTTCCAGCGAAAAATCCCTCCACGTCTGGCCTGCATCGCCGCTGGCGGACAGGCCGATCCGGACGGGGAAGTCGCACTCGGTCGCGACGATGAACCGGCAACTGAACAGGAAAGAGAACTGCAGCCGTTGCGGGGTGGGGAGGGTGCCAAATGGGCGACTCGCTTCCTGTATCCGCGTCCAGGGGACCGAGGCGAAGTAGGGGGATGACTCTGTGCGGCCCCATTGGCTGCACTTCCACGCCTCCACCTCATCGGACAGCTCCCATTGCGTCTCGGCAGACACGTGTGCCGTGTACCAGTTCCTCCCGTTTATCGAGCGACGCGAGGGCAGCACGTCGCCGCGGATCAGCGGCACCTCCATGCGGACGCCTGTCCCGGTGGGCAGATATTGAAAGGCGCCAAACTGCAGGGTGAAGCGCTGCCGCCAGATCTGATACTCGAGGTAGTACACAGGGGAGTGATACGCCATTGCCGTCCCGACTTCCCCGCCACCGTTCTCCCCCGCGGTGTCGTATGTTTTCTGGTAGTAGGCGAGATTGGTTTGCGCCACCTGCCGCAAATCCTCCAGCGAGACCTCATCCGAGAAGGAGACGTTGCCGAAGGCGCTCATGGTCAGCGAGGCAGTGCCCTCCCCGTAAGACTCCTCATTCGCATAGTTGGCGTTGACCGAGAAGCCGGTTTGCGTGTGGGTGTAGGCGGACTCGGGCATGTCCGGGTAATAATAGCCGGGGATGTTGCGCGGCAATTCGACCCAACGGATAATGTCCGTCTTGTCCACCCGGGCCGGGTAAGTATTCGGGTAGGGAAAATTCCAGCTCGTGTAGAGGGAATACCACCCGGACCAGTCGGAATCCCCCTCGTACCCCTGGTAGTCGTATCTGGACCGTGTCTGCGCGGCCGTAATCACTTTCATACTCCTGGACTCCGGATCATACGCGATCGAGAGCGTACCACGCCACTCCCGGCTGGCCGACTGCCACCACGAGCTGCCGTCGCCGTAGCTCTCCGAAGAGTAGGAGGACGCCGACCCGGATATGCTCATGGACTTGTAGTATTTCGAGCAAATTTGGTCGCTATTGGTATTCTCGGAAAAAACAATGCCGTTGATTCCTGATTGGGTGCCGGAAAAGCCCTGCCCTGCGAGATCGATATGCGGGCATGTGCAGCTGCTCCTGGAGGAGTAGTCGTACTGTCCATACCCATGACGAACAGTGTGCGGGAGAGGGACGCCCACCAACGCTTCGAGCGGTATTTTCCGGAATATCGGCATGGCGGGTGTATCAGGATTTTTGCCACGTCAGCGTGTAGGTGGTCTGGATGCCTCCTGGCTCTTCCGGCACGGGCGGATTGGCGGCGGGGTCTCCCGGAGAGTATGCCACGCAACGGTAGTCCGTTGCCACCATCGCCAGGCGGAGCATGCCTCCGCCCCAGTGCGCCAGCGTCACCGTGGTGGTCTCGCCTTCGGTCTTGACCGCCATCGTGCCGAGCAGGAAGTGCGTGTATTTGGGGGGCTTCCCCTCCGTGTCTTCGGTGTCTTCACCGTTGCCGTCTGCCGGCAGGGCCATGACCTAGGCGTCCACGTAGTGCTGGAGGGTTTCGCTAATGGTCATGGCGTCGGCGGCGACGAGGATGTCGGTCTCGGTGGTCTGGGGGTTGGAGCCGGTGGCGTCGCCTTGCTGGCTCATGGTGCCGAGGTCGGCGCCGCGCCAGAGGCGGGCAATGGCGCGGTCCATGCGGTCCACGAGAGAGGAGTGGGGGGCGACGCCGGAGGCGTTGACCTGGATGGGGGCGATTTCCGTGCCGGTGCTGGTGAGCAGCGACCAGTCTTCGGCGTAGTGGGCGAGGGCTTCGCGGAAGGCGTTCCATTCGTCGCTGCCTTTGGAGGCGGGGGTTTTCCCGTGGAGGCCGGGCATCCCGAATTTGTCACAGAATGTCAACCACACCTGGAGGGGGCGGCGCTTGAAGAGCCAGGCGATGCTGCTGGCTTCCATGAGGCCGGCGCCGGTCGTGACCATCCAGCCGGCTTCCTCAAGTTCCTCGCCAAAGGCGGCGAAATCGGTAGGCAGAAATCGGATACTGCCGGCGGTGTTCTCGAAGAACTGGAGGGGGACGAAGCGGAATTCGGCGGTGAGGGCGTCCGTGTCGGGCCGCCAGATGATTTCGTGCACGGCGTACTTGTGGCCGGCGCTGTGCATCATCTGGTGAATGAGGGTTGAAAGACCGCCGCGGCGGTTGCGGTCGAGGGCGTCGGTGGCGACGAGGTTGTTGTAAAAATCCTCAAGGGCCTGCTTGTGATCCTCGGCCTCCGGGCTGTCTTCGACGGGGAGGATTTCCCAGTCGAGGAGGGCGATGGCGAGTTCGCGTTTTTCCGCGACGGTCTTGATCATGTCGTCGCGGTCACGGATTTTTTGCCAGGCGAGGGCGGCGTTGCGGAGGTGGCCGGCGTCGAACTGGTCGATGCAGGCGGCGAGGCGTTCGGGGGTGAGGTAGCGGATGGGGTTTACCTGCGAGAGACGGGCCTGGCGGACGCGCTCGGCGTCCATGCGCGGTGCTTTTTCCCCGGATACGGGCGGCGTCGGGCGGCGACGGATTTCGACGTGGAGGGTTGTTTGCGGGTGGCCATGTCAGAGGAGGCTTCTGTCGCCGAAGAGGCGGCGGATGCGGGTGTCGTCGTCGTCGTAGGGATCGTGTGGGTAGCCCTCTTGGTCGTCATCGGGGCGGCGGACGCGCTCATATGCGAAGGGGGCGGTGATGCCGGCGGCGCGGGTGGCGAGGGCGAGGGCGGTGCAGCGGTCGCTGTGGCCGAGCCGGGTGCGGGGGCTCCAGTAGTTGTATTCCCCGTTGGTGATGACTTGCTGCATCTGGTGCAGGTCCTCGCGAATGGTAATCGAAATGGGGATACGGAGTTTCACGGGGGCTTCGAAGAGGCGGCGGAGGCGGGGGAAGAGTTCGCGCTTGAAACCGGTGGTGAAGGTGCAGAGGCCGATTTTGCCGAATTTGTGCGCCTCGGGTTTCCACTCGCCGAAGGCCTGCACCATGAGGTCGCCAAGGCCGATGCCGGGGCCGGTGTAGTCGAAGCAGACGCGCTGGGCGGCGGTGATGCGATCGCGCAGGATTTGCATCTGGTCGGGAGTGGAGACTTTTTCCAGTACGAGGACTTCGCGGGTCCAGAGGATGTCGCCGACGCGCTGGAGCGTCCAGCACACGGTGGGATCGTTTGTCCTTCCAAAATCGATACCGAGGTAGAGGGGGTTCGAGGTTCCGGCGTCGGCGAGGCTCCAGGTCTCGGTGGCCTCGGCGCTTTCGGCGGGGGCGATGATTTCGTAGGGGAGCAGGACGTTGGAGCCGTCGAGCCAGACGCAGAGGCATTCCTGATCGAAGCCATCGGGGTCGTCCATCGCCTCGCGGACTTGCGCCACGTCCACGGGAAGGCCCATGAGGACGGCGTGGTAGAGGGTGATGGTGTGGCGGCTCCAGCGCATTTTTTCCGTGTCCTCTTTCGTCATGATCCGGTGCATGGCGCTGCCTTTGCCGTTGGGCGTGGTGCAGAGGCGGGCTTTTTTTTCGCCGCCCTTGAGGGGGTTCGTGATGGATGGCAAAACGGCGCGCCAGGTGGCGGCGGGTTTTTCAAAGAAATCGAACTCGGTGAGTAGGAGGTTTGCCGATCGTCCGCGCACGGTGTCGGGGCGTCCGGGGACGGCGCGCTGGCGGGAGCCATTGGAGTAAAGGATTTCCCCGGCCTTGAGGAGGGTCTGCGCGTTGTGTCCTTCGCGTTCTTCGGTGTAGTCCGCGACGACGAGCCCGAAGGCTTCCGCCCATGTCTTGCCCTGGTCAAGGGAGTCGAGCGCCTGGCGTTCGGAGGGGGCGGCGACCATCCATTCCGTGCCGGGGCGGGCGTAACAGTCTTCGGCGGCTTCTCCTTCATTGGTGAAGTCCTTGCCGGTCTGGCGCCCCTGGAGGCAGGCTTTGAAGCGGGAACGGTCGTGAAAGACGATGTACTGGTATTCGAGGAGCAATGACCGGGGGTCGCTGGCGGGGTAGGGGTTTTTCCAGCCGGAGAGGGAGGTGCCGATCTTGTGCGTCTCGACGCGCTTGCCGAGTTGTTCGACGGTCTCTCCCCAGAGCGGGTTCGCCCGCGCCGCGGCAAGGGCTTCGTCGGCCTGCGCGTGCAGTTTTTCGAGGGCGTCCTTTTTCGTGGTTGTCATGGGCGGTGGACTACATGCGGAAGATTTGGCGGATGCGCGCCGCCTTTTCTTCTTCGGTGAGGGTCTGGTTGCCGAGGACGCCAGTGGTCTGGTCGGCCTGCGCGGCTTTCTTTTCGAGGAGGGCGACGCGGCGTTCGGCGAGGGCGACTTCGCGTTGCTTCATGCGGATTTTTTCGGAGTCGCCCAGGACTTTGGCGAGGATGGCGAATTCGTTGACGCTTTCCGCGCCTTCCAGCCGGGCGAGGACGAAGGCTTTTTCCCGAACCAGGCGGAGGGTGGCCTTGTCGAAATCCGCGCCGTCTTCCCCCGCTTTCGCGCAAATCGCCTCGGCGAACTCCCGCGCATGGTCGCGCTCCTCAAGGCTTCGGCAGGTGGCGTAATAGTTATGTATCGCTCCTTTGGATACACGGATGCCGAAATCCATATGCACGCGTTCGCGGGCGTCCTCATAGGACACGTTTTCCTCAAGCAGCCAGCGTCGCAGTTGCTCCTGCTGGTGCGGGGGGAGTGACTTCAGCTTCGAGTCTGCGCGTGGTTTTTTCACGGGCGGGGGGAGGGGGGGGGTTGCAGCCGGCCGGCAGCGTGGGGCGCGACCATGCGCCCGTATTGCTTTCGCGGGGAGATACGGCCACCGCGCCCGATGGACAGGGGAACCGGCCGGCCGGGAAGGGGGGTGCCGGGAAAGGAGCCATGACAGCAGGCACACGCCACGGAGCGGTGTTGCAGGGAGGCCGTCTGGCGTTCTCCGGCTGGTGCGCCGGTGTCATGGCAGGTGTGTCGGGATCCGTCGTCATCGACGGCGAGGGCACGCTTGTTGCAGGCCGCTTTTTCGACGGAGGCTCGACCACGAGCCTGACCGTGAGCAACGGCGCGACGTGGACGAGCACAGGCGCATCGATTGCGGACAACCTCACTTTCGGCGGCAACGCGAACGTGCTGCTGACGCTCGACAGCCTTACGGATACGATCACCGCGAACGACACGCTGACGCTCACCGGCACCAACAACGTGACAATAGGGCTGACCAACCAGGCGTTGCAGGAGATTGTCAACGGAAGCGACAACGGCACATACGACCTCGACGCCACCGCCCTGATCAAGGGCAGCACCCTGGACAACAGCGAAGGCACGGGCAGCCTGGAGTACACGATGCTCGACCACAACGACACCGGTTCGACCTGGACGGTGATCGGTTCGGACGACGGACATTTCACGATCAGCGGCATCAGCATCACGATCAGCGCCGTACCCGAACCCGCCGCCTGGGCCGCGCTGGCCGGTGTCGTGCTGCTGGTTTGCGCCGCCATGAGCCGCCGTCGCGCCTGAATGTTGGAAAGGGCACGCGAAGCAAGATAAGAGTGGTCCTGAAAATTTACCTACGAACCGATGTTACGCGGATCGAGGTAGGGGCTTCGCTTGCGAAGCCCGCGAAGACCTGACACAACGGGAGATACGCCAATTCTCTCCGCCTGGCGCGGGCGTCGCAAGCGACGCCCCTACCTCCGGCGTGCGTAATATCAGCAACTTCGGCGTAATGGTCAAAATGGCTGATTTTTTGGGAGTGGGTTAGCACTAATGGTCAAAATGGCTGATAATAGCGGGATTGAGGAGGTGTAAGACGAGGTTTTGTTTGTTGAGGGAGGAAAGTCCGTTATGGTTGCGTAACATTGATTTAAGTTGTGCGAAGTGTCCATCGAGGGAGTTGGTAGTGTTGGGGATTTGGAGGGAGGGATAGCGCAGACAGGTGAAGAGCCAGGGACGGTTGCGCGTGAGGCTCAGAAAGGCGCTGCGCAAACGCGGATGGGAGTATCGAGAACGGTTGCCGTTTTGGGCGGGGGTGCGTTCGTTGAGGAAGGATATCCAGCGTTGGTGCCAGCGTTGGAGGGCG
>JAISAX010000264.1 GCA_031266495.1 Opitutaceae bacterium | reverse complement strand
CCCCCCCCCCCCCCCCCCTTCCTCTCCCGGTCTGCCGCCACGCCGCGGCGTCACCGAAAACTTCCGTGAATTCTCCGACACCTTTCTTACACTTGCCGCCATCGCCCCGCTCCTTGACGGCCCCACGCGCATCAGCGGCATTGCCCATACGCGCAAGCAGGAAACCGACCGCATCGCCGGCATGGCCCGCGAACTCGCCCGACTCGGCCAGCACGTCACGGAAACGGACGACGCCCTCGAAATCCGTCCCGATCCCGTCCGCCTTCGCCGGTTCGCCGCATCCGCCGGCCCCGTCGAAATCGAAACGTACGGCGACCACCGTTTCGCCATGAGCTTCGGCATCCTCGGCTGCCACGACCTGCACGGCGACGGACGCCCCTGGCTCTCGATCAAGAACCCCGCCTGCTGCGCCAAGACATTCCCGCACTTTTTTGAATTGCTGGAGACCCTTCGCCAAAAAACCTTCACCCAACTCTAACCGAATCCGATGGCCATTACCGATACCACGAGCGCAGCCGCCTCCAGCCACAGCAACCGCTTCCTCATTGTTGCCATTGACGGCGGAGCAGCCTCCGGCAAATCCAGCACCTCGCGAGCGCTTGCCGGGCGATTCCATTACATGCACGTTGACACCGGCTCATTTTACCGCGCCATCTCCGCCGCCCTCCTCCGGCAAGGAGTGACGCCCGACGCCCCAAGCGCCGTGCGCGCCGCCCTCCCCACGCTCGCCCTCGGCACGCGCATCGACGGACGCACCGCCCGCATTGAAATTGCCGGCAACACCCTCCCCGAAAACGAACTCCGCGGCCCCGCAGTCAACGCCACCGTCTCGCACTTTGCCGCCATCCCTGAACTCCGCGCCACCCTCCTCGCCTACCAACGCGGCCAGGCCGACCTCGCCCGCGCCCGCGGCTTCAACGGACTCCTCATGGAAGGCCGCGACATCGGCACGGTCATTTTTCCCGATGCCGACCTCCGTATATTCCTCCACGCCGACCCCGAAGAACGCGCCCGCCGCCGCGCCCGCGAAGGCGTGCAGGACGCCATTGCCGAACGCGACCACCTCGACGCCACGCGCAAAACCGCCCCCCTTGCCTGTCCAGCCGGCGCCACCGACATCGACACCACGTACCACACCCTGGAACAAGTCGTGGACATGATTGCCGCCGCCATCACCGAAAAAACCGCCACCTGAAACCACCACTTCCCATCCCATCCCCTCCCCCCCCCGCACGCGCCGACGCTCCCCCCCCACACCAGCCCACTCCCCATACCAGCCCCATCTCGCCCATGCCCGCCTTCACCCAGATCGAAATGCAACCACTGTACGGCATTTGCCACTACGCGCTTGCGGTGATTTACGACATCTGTTTCCGGGGCGAACTCGCCGGCCTGCACCACGTGCCGGAGCACGGAGCCTTTCTCGTTGCGGCCAACCACGCCAGCCATCTCGACCCCCCGATGATCGGCTGCCACATCCCGCGCCAGATGGCATTCTTTGCCCGCCGCACACTCTGGAAAGGAGGCCTCGCCACCTGGTGGCTCGACGGCGTCGGCGCGATCCCCGTGGACCGCGACGGCGGCCAGGACGTAAGCGCCATCAAGAACGTCCTCCGCGCCCTCCAGTCCGGCAAGGCGCTCACACTTTTCCCCGAAGGCACCCGCTCGACCGACGGCCAACTCCGCTCCCCCAAAGCCGGCGTCGGCATGATAGCCTGCAAAACCCGAGTCCCCGTCGTACCGGTACGGATATTCAACTCGCACATTGCCTTCGGACGCAGCGGCAAACTCCGTCCCGGCACCCCCGTCAACATCATTTACGGACGCCCCCTCCAGCCCGCCGACTACGACAACCCCTCCGACGGCAAGGAACGCTACCAACGCGCCAGCGAACGCATCATGTCGGCCATCGCCACCCTGCAACCGCCTCCGGTCGTGGTTGTGTAACGCATCCCGGATACGCCCTCCCCTCCCGGCCCTGCTTCAGCGCCTTGCGTGGCGGAACACCCGCCACCC
This sequence comes from Opitutaceae bacterium, assembly GCA_031266495.1. The sequence goes on along the minus strand of JAISAX010000264.1, from coordinate 617 downwards.
GCCGGAAAGCATGGCTGAAATGCGCCGCGCTCGCGTAACCGTACGATATGCTGCGCCAGTTCCCCGTCCTCCGGAGAAGCCAGCGCCACCGCCTCCAGAGCCTTCAATAAATCCGCGCCCGGCACCCCCATCGCACGCTTCGTGTTCCAGGCCCAGGGCGACGGCTGGACGAGCAACCTCGGTCCCGCCTGCCAGGAGCAGTTGCTCATGGAAAACCGCACAAAGCCATGGGGGAAACAGCACTGCGATCGCCAGATGCGACGTATTCAAATACGGGATACTCCACGCCATCCGCGGTAAAAACAGACAATCCCCCCCCCCGGCCCCATCACCAATGTCTCGCGCCGCCCGCCGCGCATGATTTTGCGGGCCACCCTCCCCTCCAGATTCACCATCAACCGGTCGCAAGGGTGCAGTTGCGCGGGCGCATCACCGGGCCGTCTCTCACCGGGGCGCCGGTACCCCAGCGCCCGGAGCCGCCGCACCGCCATTTTCATCGCGCGAAACTGGTGCAAGGTCACGAGGTGGAGCCCGGGAAACGCCAGCGTGTAGCCGAAAGTCACGGACGAAAACCGGTCGAACATATAGAGACACATCGTCGGGGTTTCGCGCTTTGA
>JAISAX010000239.1 GCA_031266495.1 Opitutaceae bacterium | reverse complement strand
GGCGGGCGGCCGCCCGAGCACCCCCCCGGGACGCCTTGCCGCCCGCCGGCGCGCCACCCGCCGCCGCCCGACAAACCCCGCCCCGCCCGTCACCAGCGCCGGCCCCTCCGCCCGGGGGGGGGGGGAGGGGGGGGGGAGGGGGCGGCAGGACAGAAATCGCAAGCTGAAGGCAACGGTGGCATGGGAATCAGACATTGGGCGCACCAATCCTTCGGGACGCCACGAAAAACGGGCAACAATCCCCCCCTCTCACTCCCCTTTTTGCCTGCCCGGCAGGACAAAACCGGCATCACGCCCCCCCCGCGCCCTCTCCTGGCCGGAAAACCGTATTGACCGCCCGCCTCCGCGCCCGCGTGATTTGCCTTGCTTGCGACTGGCGGCCCGGCGCCCCTGGCGGAAGCACTCGCCGCAATGACTTCCGAGAGCAGTCCAACCGAGTACACCGTGCGAGGCATCGCCGCCTCGCAAGGCATCGCGTATGGACCTGCGTTCATCTATATCAAGAACGACGTGGAAGTCCCCTGCTACGATGTCGAGCCGGCCAAACGCGCCGCCGAAGTCTCCCGCTTCGAGCAGGCCCTCCTCACCACCCGCCAGCATATCCAGAAAACCCAGGCGCAGGTCGAAAAAAACCTCGGCCCCGACGAAGCCCGCATATTCGACGCCCACCTCCTCGTCCTCGAAGACCAGGCCCTCATTGCCGAAATCGTCCGCGACTTCGAGAAGACCGGCCAGAACATCGAGTCCTGCTTCAACCGCGTCGCCCAGCGCTACATCAAGGCCTTTGCCGAGATCGACGACGAATACCTCCGCGAACGCGCCGCCGACATCCGCGACGTCGCCCAGCGCCTGCTCAACAACCTCCTCGGCCGCACCGCCCAGACGCTCAGCCAGCTCGTTGACAAACGCATCGTCGTCGCCACCGACATTTCCCCCTCCGACGCCGCCGGCATCGACCGCTCCCAGGCGCTCGCCATCGTCACCGACAGCGGCAGCAAGACCAGCCACGCCGTCATCGTGGCCCGCTCCATGCGCGTGCCCGCCGTCGTCGGCTCGCGCGACCTCACCTGCCGCCTCCGCAGCGGCGACATCATCCTCGTCGATGGCTACGACGGCCTCGTCATCGTCAACCCGTCGGAAAAGACCCTCTTCCGGTACGGCCAGCTCCAGCTCCGGAAAAAAAGCTGCGAACAACGCCTCTTCGAGGCCGCCCGCCTCCCCTCCGTCACGCTCGACGGCGTTGCCGTGCCCCTGCGCGCCAACATCGAGAAAAGCGCCGAAACCGGCCTCGTGCGCGACTACCATGCCGAAGGCGTCGGCCTCTACCGCACCGAGTTTCTCTACCTCGACGCCGGCGCCGCGCCGTGCGAGGAAGACCAGTACGCGGCCTACCGCGAAGTCGTCGAAGCCCTCGCGCCCGCGCCCGTGGTCATCCGCACCATGGACCTCGGCGGCGACAAGCTGATGGTCTCCGGCTCGCACCTCACCCCCCGCGAGGAAAACCCGTTTCTCGGCTACCGCGCCATCCGCATCAGCCTCGACAGGCAGGAGATTTTCAAGACCCAGCTCCGCGCCATCCTCCGCGCCAGCGCCCACGGACACGTTGACCTGATGTATCCGATGATCAGCGGCAGCGAAGAGGTGCGCCAGGCCAACAAAATCCTGAAGCAGTGCATGGACGAACTCCGTGCCGAGGGACACGGCTTCGACGAACGGCTGAAAGTCGGCAGCATGATCGAGATCCCGAGCGCCGCCGTCACGGCCGACCTGCTGGCGAAGGAGTGCGATTTTTTCAGCATCGGGACCAACGACCTCATCCAGTACATGCTGGCGATCGACCGGCTCAACGACCGCATAGCGCACCTCTACGAGCCCACGCATCCCGCCGTGGTGCGCATCCTGCGCCGCATTGTGGACGAGGCGCATCGCGCCGGCATCAAGGTGAGCGTCTGCGGCGAGATGGCCGGCGACCCCGTGCTGGCCGCCCTCCTCCTCGGCCTCGGCGTGGACGAACTGAGCATGGCCCCCCCCCTTCTCCCCGCCGTGAAGGCCGTGGTGCGCGCCCTGCGCATGGACGACGCCCGCCGCCTGGCGGCGCAAGCCCTGAAAACGGAGACCTCCGGAGAGATCCTTGCCCTCTGCGAAAAATTCTGCCGCGACCGGGTGAAGTTCGCCTGACGGGCGACGGGCGCACAAAACAGTAAAAGTGCGCCCCCGCGTTGGTTTTCGCCTACCGTGTTTTCATGGCGAGGCGGCGCCGGCCGCCTCGGGACGACTGAAAAACCCGGGGGGCAGGACCGGATTGGGCTCGAAGTGTTCGTTGTGCATGGCGAGCACGACACGTCCGCCCTGTTCCTGCATGATGCGGGTGGGCATCAGGACGCCGTTCACGGGCTTGTAGTCGAAAAAATGGCTCTGCACGGTGATCGGGAAGGCGTTGGAACGGGAACGCGCGTCGCGCCGCACGATGTGCAGGGTTTCGAGATCGACGAAGAGGTAGGAGACTTCGGTGAAATCCTGCGTGACGAGGTAGCGGGCGGCGGGGCGGTCGTTGACGCGGGCCTCGCCGGCGTAGTCGATGGAGATGCCGCTGCGGGTGGCGCTGGCCACGAGGATGTCGTCGAACCCGGCGTCGGCGATGAAGGCGCGCCGCTCTTTCAGGGCCATGTCGGCCGCTGCGTTCCCCTCGGCGGAGTCGAGGGTCCAGGGCGGGTTGGCGCCGTCGTAGCCCTTGGTGAGCATGCGGCCGTCCGACCGGGTGCGGATGAGGACGCGGTCGGGGCGGGCCGACCACATCTCGAACTGCAGGTACTGCTCGCTGCCTTCGGCGCGGAGGGCGCCCTTCACGGCAATGGCCCGGAGCGCGCCGACGGCCTCCTCTCCGCCGATGGCCTGGAGGTGCCGGCGGATGAGCTCCGGGATGTCGGCAGGGTCGAGCGGCGGCGGCGGCAGGGCTAGTGGCGGCGAGAGCAAAGTTGTCGCCGCCGGAACCGGGATGCCGGCGGGA